>DASQXC010000050.1:0-4861 GCA_035639935.1 Terriglobales bacterium | reverse complement strand
CGACCCAGGCTGAATCCTACGGGATTTGGAATCGCCGTAGCTTGAAACTATGGTTTTTGGGACGTTGATTTCTTCCGCGGTCAGACTGCAGCCGAGCGAGTGCAGAGCGTTTGTTAGAATCCTTGCCGATTGAAGCCATGGCGATCCGCACCATCTTCAGCATGGCCGAGGACTGCGCGCGAGGCGAGCGCTTAGGCTGGCAGGAGTTTGTGCGCGACTATGCTGGCATCGTGCGGACGCTGCTCGCGCACTATTTTCCCGTGCTGGCTCCTGCAGTGGACGAGCACGTGATCGCAGTCTTCCGTCGCGCGGGATCAAACAACTGGTTTGCCGGCCTCACCTTTAGCAACGAGCGCGAGTTCATGATGGCCTTCCGCGACCTGGTGTTCGCCTACGGGCGCGAGCAGGACTGTATCCCGCCGTCCGAGGTCACTCTCGACCGAGTGCAGGCCGTCATGAAAGACCTCAACCTGCTGGAGCGCGAACTGCTCTGGCTGTTCATCAAGGGCTACGATGCCGCGCAGATCGCCGCCATAATGATGAATGCCGCGGCTACCACCGAGGCGGTGCAGCGCATCGCCGACGAGCGCCTGGCCGCGCTGCTGGCGGAAGCGGCGCCCGGGGCGCTTTCCCGCTCTGCACGCGCCTTGATGGCGGCCGCCGAGCAGTCAAGGAGCCAGCAGTGCCCATCCCTCAAGACCTTCAATGATCTGGTGAATGGCCAGATCACCTGGCGGGACAGGGAAGTGGCCGAGGAGCACATCAACAACTGCTTCTACTGTATTGATCGTTTCACGACATTTCAGGAGATGGTTCGCCTGCGCAAAGAGGTCCCACAGCTCCCGCCGGCCGAGGTCGAGGCCATCCTCGCCCAGCTCCCGCTCGCCGCCAAGCGCCGACGAGTGCTCTCCCGGCTGTTGGCCCGCCGGGCCATTTAGTCATTCATCATCGAGCCATTGAATCATTGGAAAACGGCGTAATGCCTCAATGACCAGTGAATCGATAACCCAATTGTTCGATTGGATTGCGCCTTCGAGCCGTCAATTGATGGTGCCGCTGGTGGTCATACGCGGGTCCAGCTTTATCTCGCCAAAGGTTTTTTCGTAGCTGGTGACGTTCTGCTCCAAAATGGTGAGCAGTGCCTTCGCCTGTTGCGGCGACAAGTAAATGCCCTGAAAGTTTTTGACTTCGACTTCGCTCTGGCTCGCCTGCTGCAGCGTGCCGAAAACCAGGAAGAAGTCCCAGACGTTGACGCGGATCTGTACGCTATTGGCATAGTTCTCGCGGTAGTCGAGGGTGTTGGTAACCCTGATGTTGGGCTGCGCGGGTGTGGCCATCATGAATGCCTCAGTGAAACCGGTTGATTTGGCCGTACGGGTGCGTGGTGGTGCCGGGAACAGGACTTGAACCTGCACGCCCTCTCGGGCACATGGTCCTAAGCCATGCGCGTCTGCCAGTTCCGCCATCCCGGCACATTGGCGGCAGTTCAGACTGATTGTAACGTAAGATTCGACCGCGGAGCGACCGGCGAAATTCGCGCCGCGCGTGGAACCAAGCTTGGCCAGAACGAGCGTGCACACTCCGCCCCTGCTCACACTCGCGCGAACAAGGTCATTAGAAGTTCTGGTTGATACCCTGCCAGATCCACAGGCCGGCAATCAACACGATCAGCAGCCCGGAAGCCACGCCTAACACGCGTAGAAACGGCTGAATTTTGCCCATGCGCCGCTGCAACGCGAGTTGCTCCTCCTGCATGTGCATTGAGGAATCATCAAGGAAGAGCTGATCGTCCTCATGCATGGTGAGCGTGCTGCGATAGATGAGCAGCACAACCAGAACCACAGTGACGGCGCCCCAGGCAATCAACAGCATCACGAGAGGAGACATGTGCCACCTCCAAACCGTTACAGCCCGATCCGGCCATCCTCGACCCGGCTGTCAGCGAAACCTGGGACTCCGGGCCAGAGGCAGGAACCTGCCGCGAGATTATAGCTCTGTCCCGCAACCCGGAGGCGCTTTTTTCAGTTAAAAACGGGGCTGGACGGGCGGTTGAAAGTGCGACCCCAGTCGCCGCCCGGCATCCAACTAAGAGGTGAGAGAGGGCTTGATCTGCTATACTAAATAGCGTAAAGCAGCCTTTGGAGGAGACAAGGATGGCGACGACAACGACTCCCGGCGTAGAGACCGGCAAGAAGTATCCGCTCAATCTCACCCCAAATGCCATCGCCAAGGTGAAGGAAATCATGGCGCAGCAAAATCCCGTGCCGCTGGGGCTGCGGGTCGGGGTTGTCGGCGGAGGCTGCTCCGGATTCTCTTATTCGATGTCGTTCGAGAATACCGCCGGGATGATGGACAAGACTTTCGACTTCGACGGGCTTAAGGTCTTCGTGGATGCCACCTCTCTGATGTACCTGAACGGCTGCAACATCGATTATGTCGAAACCCTGGAAGCCGCCGGCTTCAAGTTCGAGAACCCTAATGTGAAGAGCACCTGCGGCTGCGGCTCTTCATTCAGCGTCTGAGCAATCTCCCTCACCTAACCGTCCCATGGCGTATGGGCCCTTTTGGTTTTCTGAGCCCTAATTTCCGTTTCGTAGCGGCGTAGTTCCTGCGTCTTCAGCGGCGGCCTGATCATTACTTGCATTGTGCAAGTGATATCTGGTAAGGTGTCGCGCCGTGCCTGGCAAGCGCAAGCCAAAACACCGCTCGGGCTGCCCGGTAAGCATATCCCTGGAGATGTTTGGGGATCGATGGTCGCTACTGATCATCCGTGACCTGATGGTTCGCGGCTTTCGCGCGTTTAAGGAGTTCCAGCGCTCAGGAGAAGGCATTGCCACCAACATCCTGGCGGACCGTCTGCGGAGGCTTGAAGCGGCTGGAATCATTACCGCGGAAGTGGAAAAGACGGATCGAAGAAAGTTGAGCTATCACCTGACGGAGAAAGGGATTGATCTGGCGCCGGTACTTTTGGAGTTGCTCATTTGGGGGGCGCGGCACGAACAAACGGAGGTCCCTTGCGCTCTCCTTGCAAAAATGGCGAGGAACCGCGAACAAATCCTCGCGGAAGTCCGGCGACGCTGGCGACAACGGGACTCGACTCCGCTGATCCCAAGGTTCGATGCCGAGGTGATGGAGTCGTTCAAGAGAGATATTCACGATGTACAAAACAACCCAAGAAAAAGGAGAAATGATGCCAGAAACTAAGCCTACTCACGAACAAGCACAGCTCCACCTGCAACTCTACGACCTGCGGCGCGAGGCCCGTCTGCGCCAGGCGCGCGATTGGTTCTCCAAGAACTACTTCGTGGACAGCCTCGAGGACGCCATGCGCATCGCGGCGCCGGGAACCGAAAGCGGCACATTCGCCATGATGGTGTTCAGCTACTGGGACCAGGCCTGCGCGTTGCTTAATTACGGCCTGCTCCACGAAGGTCTGTTCTTTGACACCAGCGGCGAATTCTTCTGGGTTTGGGAGCGCGTCAAGCCCATCGTTCCGGAGGCTCGGGAGCGCTTCCGCAGTAAGGACTTCCTGGCACATTTGGAAAAGGCTGCGCAGCGCTATGAAACCTGGATCGAAACCCGCAACCCGGGCCATCTCGCCGGCATGCGCGAGTGGGCGAAACAGATGCGCGCGCAGGCAGCAAAAGCAGCTTAAAAACCACAGCACACTTACCAACAACCGGGTGCCCACCCTTGGCCGGTTTTGCCAAGGGTGGGGTCTTCCAAGCCCGAATCGGCAATGAATTACAGGAGACGCAGAATGTCCAAGATCACCCCATTCTTGTGGTTCGATAACCAGGCCGAAGAGGCGATGAATCACTATGTATCGATTTTCAAAAATTCAAGAATTCTGAATGTTGGTCGCGCAAACGGGAAAGTATTGTCCGTAACCTTTGAGCTCGAAGGCCAGCAATTCATTGCTTTAAATGGGGGACCGCAATTCAAATTTTCAGAAGCGACATCGTTTTTCGTGAACTGTGAGACCCAGGAGGAGATTGACGAACTTTGGGAGAAGCTCTCTCAAGGGGGAGAGAAAGGAAGGTGCGGCTGGCTTAAAGACCGATTCGGTTTGTCGTGGCAAATTGTTCCCAGCGCTCTACGCAAATTGACCAACGATCCAGATCCTGAAAAAGCCAAGGCCGTTTTTCAGGCAATGCTCAAGATGAAGAAGATTGTTATAGAAGACCTGCAGAGAGCATACGCTGCCGCGTGAAGCCATGCGCAGCGAAGGAGCGAGCGATGAGCAAGGTACGAGTTCTGGTTGGTACGCGCAAAGGCGCGTTCGTCCTGACATCGGATGGCAAGCGCCAAAAATGGGACGTCAGCGGTCCTCATTTCGCCGGTTGGGAGATCTACCATCTCAAGGGATCGCCCGCCGACCCGAATCGGATTTACGCGTCGCAATCAAGTGGCTGGTTCGGCCAGGTGATTCAGCGCTCCAGCGACGGCGGCAAAACCTGGGAAACCCCCGGCGGCGGGCCCACGATGACGCCGCAGGGCCCCAAGGGCGAAAGCAATAAATTCGTTTATGACACGTCTCCCGAAACCGGCAAGCCCCTCACTACGCACCAGTGGTACGACGGCACGCAGCACCCCTGGGAATTCAAGCGAGTTTGGCACCTCGAGCCTTCGCTGACAGATCCGGATACCGTGTACGCCGGAGTCGAAGACGCGGCTTTGTTTCGCTCAACTGACGGCGCGCACACCTGGCAGGAACTGCCCGGGCTGCGCGGCCACGGCACAGGGGCCAAATGGGCGCCCGGCGCCGGCGGCATGTGCCTGCACACCATTCTTCTGGATCCCAGCAAGCACGGGCGGATGTACATCGCCATCTCGTCGGCGGGCGCATTTCGGACGGATG
>DASQXC010000049.1:0-7780 GCA_035639935.1 Terriglobales bacterium | reverse complement strand
GGGAGCAGGCATGGGCCGCGAAGCCGCCAAGCTGGCACGTGAACTCCGCAAACGGGGCGTTGTCGTCGAGTTGGGCGACGAGAGCTTCCGTCTGAAAAAATCGCTGGAGACGGCCAGCAAAATTGGCGCGCGTTATGCCCTGATCGTAGGAGAGAATGAAGTAAAGGCAGATGCCTTTGCGCTCAAGAACCTCGCGACGGGCGAGCAGGTAACGGTGCCGCGCGGGGAACTGGTGCAGCGCATTAGGCGTGATTCTGAACCGGAGGGCACGACTTTGGTCGTGCCGCAAAGATGAACGGGAGGGCACGACTTCAGTCGTGCCGCAAGAGAGGCGTATAAAAAAGGGCTTTAAGAGTCTGCGTGAGGGCTGCTTTTCGCGAGACAGTGGTCTGGACCGGCCCAAAAATGCAGCCCGAAGGGCGGCATGTGGGTTAGCCCGGCGCGTGAGCGCCGGGTAAGGTGAGTAAGAACATGAGCCCCGAAGGGGCGGCACAGGTTGTCACGCATACTAAAGTCGTGCCCTCCCGATCTGTATTTGGTTCGGCACAACTAAAGTCGTGCCCTCCCGAGTCATGTTGATATTGAACGGTTGAATCGGGCCCTTTCGAAGATGGCTCTCGATTTCCTAGGCGATTTGCGGCGGACACACACCTGTGGCGGGCTGCGTGCCCCGCATTCCGGCGACCGCGTCGTGCTCATGGGATGGGTGAACCGGCGGCGCGATCTGGGCAGCCTGATCTTCATCGACGTGCGCGACCGCACCGGCATCACCCAAGTGGTGTTCAACGCCGAGCTGAATCCGGCCCTACACGAAAAGGCGGCCACGTTGCGCTCGGAGTATGTGATTGCCGTGATCGGCAAATGCAAGCGGCGCGACCCGCAGACGGTCAATCCCAACATCGAGACCGGCGAGATCGAGATCGTCGCCGAGGATCTGAAGATTCTCAATGAATCTAAAACGCCGCCCTTCCTGCCCTCGGAGAACGTGCTGCCCAATGAAGAAGTGCGGCTACAGTATCGCTACATCGACCTGCGGCGCCCGGCGATGCAGGCCAACCTTGAGCTGCGCCACCGCGTCACTTTGGCGATACGCAATCATCTGGCGGAGCGGGGATTCCTGGAGATCGAGACGCCGTTCATGACCCGCTCCACGCCCGAGGGCGCGCGCGATTATCTTGTTCCGAGCCGCGTGCAGCCGGGCAAGTTCTACGCCCTGCCGCAATCGCCACAACTGTTCAAACAGATCCTGATGATCGCCGGCTGCGACAAATATTTTCAGATCGTGCGCTGCTTCCGCGACGAGGACTTGCGCGCTGACCGCCAGCCCGAGTTCACCCAGATTGACCTGGAGATGAGCTTCCCCCAGCCGGAGCGCGTCTTCGAGGTCGTGGAAGGCTTCCTGGCGGCGGCATTCAAGGCGGCGGGGGTGGACATCGAGACGCCGTTCGCGCGCATGACCTACGACCAGGCCATGCGCCTCTACGGCAGCGACAAGCCTGACATGCGCCTGCCCGCCATGACCGACGTGCGCCCAGCCTTCACCGCCGATGATCTCGAAAAGCTCAAACTCAACTCCGGGCTGCCGGTGATGGCGATTCTGATTCCATGCGCCGAGGAGCTCTCCCGTCGAGAGCGCGATGAGATCAAAACCATGCTCGGCGAAAGGCAGCGCACCAAGGTCTTTGAGGACTTCAAACGCCTGGAGAAGGCCTTTCCCGATGCGGGAAAGAACGTCCGTGAGATGACGGGCGCGCGAGCGGAGGACCTTGTCGTGCTGGTTGCCGGCGACAGCAAGCCGGGGGCGCATCCCGCGGAAGCGACCACACCGCCAGAGGTCAAGCAGCACGATGTCGCTGTCTATACCGCAGCAGGCGCGCTGCGGCTGGCTCTTGCGCAGAAGTATGCCGACAAGCACGGCGCCTACAAGGACAAAAGGGACTTCCAGTTCCTCTGGGTCACCGACTTCCCCATGTTCGAGTGGGACGAACAGGAGAAGCGCTGGGCGGCGGCCCACCATCCTTTCACTTCGCCGCATGAACGGGACATGGACGAGCTGGAGAGCAATCCCGGAGCCGTGCGCGCGCTCGCTTACGATGTAGTGCTCAATGGGACGGAGCTCGGATCAGGCTCGATTCGTATCCACCGCCAGGATATCCAGAAGAAGATTTTCCGAGCGCTCGGCATGAGCGACGAAGAGGCCCGCGCCCGCTTCGGGTTTTTCCTCGAGGCGCTGGAGTACGGCACACCTCCGCATGGCGGCATCGCCCTCGGCCTGGACCGCATCGTCATGCTGCTGGCCGGCGCCGACAGCCTGCGCGAGGTCATCCCCTTCCCCAAAACCGCCAAAGCCGTGGACTTGATGGTGGACGCACCCACTCCCGTCAGCGAGGCGCAGTTGCGGGAGCTGGGGATCGGTGTGAAAAAGAAGGCGGAGTAGAACGTCCCTCCTGCGGTGGCGGCCTGAACAGTCGAATCACAGTGCCGGTCCGAACAACCGATGAGTACTTTTGGCGCAGGCAAGCCACCCGCAGGTTAGCCGCAAATCATTCGGGACACGATTAACGACTGGGATTCCTCATCCAACGCGACGACTCAGAGCTCTTTATCAAAGTCGAAAGCGCTAGCTGCCGAAGCCAAGTCGCGGGCGATGGCGTTCTCTTCGGCCAATGCGCGGGGCTCCAGCCGATCGAAGTAGCGGGCGGTCGCGGCAGCCAGTCTATCGTTTTCCAAGGATCGCTACTCTGCCGTGAAGTAGTCCACGGTGACTGGGCTCTCGAACAGGGAATAGTCGCGGGTGACGACGGTGATGCCGCTCTCCGTCACGAAGTAGCGTTCCTTATCGGCTTCGGGGTCATAGCCTATGACGGTGCCCTCGGGGATCTGGACGTCGCGGTCGAGGATGGCCCGGCGGATACGGCTGTGCCGTCCCACGTTAACGTGGGAAAAAATGATGGAGGAATCCACGTCGCAATAGGAATTGATGCGCACATCGGGGGAGAGCACGCTGTTGCGCACCACGCCGCCGGAGATGATGCAGCCGGCCGAGACGATGGAGTCGATGGCCGTGCCCATGCGCCCGGGTTCACCGAAGACAAATTTGGCTGGCGGATACTGCCGCTGGTGCGTGCGGATGGGCCACGCCTTGTCGTAGAGATTGAACACCGGTGAGACCGATACCAGGTCCATGTTGGCCTCGTAAAACGTTTCCAGCGTTCCCACATCGCGCCAGTAAAGCGCTTCCTTCTTGTTTTCATCCACGAAGTTGAAGGAGTACACGTGGTACTCCTCGACCATGCGCGGCAGGATGTCGTGGCCGAAATCGTGAGAGGAGTTGGGGTCCTCGGCGTCTTTGAGCAGTACCGGGATCAGCACGTCGGTGTTGAACAGGTAAACGCCCATCGAGGCGGAGACCATGCGCGGGTTGTAGGGTGAGCGAATGTCTGTGTGCTCGGGCTTTTCCCGGAATCCGACAATGCGGCCGTCGCGGTCGATGTCCACCACTCCGAAGCGGTAAGTCTCGCTGGGGTCAACGAGAATGGTAGCCAGAGTGACGTCGGCGGCGGCGGCCCGGTGTTGGTCCAGCATCAGGCCGTAATTCATTTTGTAGATGTGATCGCCGGAAAGAATCAGGACGTGCTTGGGCTGCTCGCTGCCAATGGAGTAAATGTTCTGGTACACGGCGTCGGCGGTGCCCAGGTACCAGTTCTCGCTGACTCGCTTCATGGGCGGCAGGATCTCGATGAACTCGCCCAGGTCGCGGGCCACAATGCTCCAGCCCTCCCGGATATGGCGGTTCAGCGACAGCGCCTTGTACTGCGTGAGGATGTAAACATGCCGCAGGTCAGAGTTGATGCAGTTTGACAGCGTGATGTCGATGATGCGGTAGTTGCCGCCAAACGTGACCGCCGGCTTAGCCCGGTCACGCGTCAAGGGATAAAGGCGCTCGCCCGCGCCTCCGGCCAGCAGGACTCCGAGCGTGTCTTTCATCGCCTATTCCACAACGCTCAAGCGAGATTCGCGCCAAAAGATAGTAGCAGAAAAGAGAGCGGCCAGAGTGGGCAGCCCCGCTAGCTGTCAGTGCTGAATATTAAATGCTGAGTGCTGATTTCATTTATCAACACTGATTCTCAGCGACTTGAGGAATTTTTGGTCCTGGGCATTGATCTTGAATTCAACCTCCCGCCGCGCAGTGGGCGGGGATGAAGCCGACCGGCTGGCGCTCTCTTCCCGCTCGCGGCGGTTGAACCCTATAGTGGCCTCGAGCACCAGGAACACGTCGTACCCTCCAGCTTTAATCTTGGAGATGACCTCGGCAATCGGCTCGGATTCAGACAGTGACTCGTTGATAGCTTCTCCAAGCTCCTTCATGAGATGCTTCAGTTTGTCTTCCACGGCCACCTCCTTTGCCGACGGGTCGTAAAACCCGAGATTATCACTTCCGCGAGCAATTGTTTAGATGCACCAAAAATAGGGAATGGCGGAAAAAAAGGCGCGGCTCGTTTGGGATCCAGGCGTCAATCGTGGCGGCTATAATCTGCTGTATGGCTGAGATTTCCAGCGCGCGCCGGCGAGGCTTTCGTTGGGGATGGTGGGGCGCAGCCGCTGCCCACGTCGGCGGCAAAATGGTCCGGAGAAGCCGGACGATGAATGCGCTGGCCTCGGGGGCTCAGGTGACGCTACGTTCACTGGCCGGAGCCGGGCGTCAGCTCTGGTTGGAAGTGACCGGCCTGTTTTTCCTGCTGTTCGCCATCATCGGGGGCGTGGCGGCCTTGCATGATTATTCCAAGCACAAGATACTTTCCGGCCGCTTGGGTGCCGCGATATGCTTTATGGCCATTTTCGCCTGGTTCGGCGTGAGTTCGTTCTATCGAGCTCGACGAAAAACATGATCCATTGGAGCAGATTCCAAACTCGTGAAGGGGCACGCCTTGAGGCGTGCCTTAGAGGTCGTAAAACTCGGCTTTAGCCCCTGAGGGAAAAGTTTCCCCAAAGGCTAAAGGCCAGCATTTGGGGTATGCCTTGACGGCACGGCTGAAAGCCATGCCCCTTCACCATTCCAGATCCAACAATAATTAGATCCGCTCTTAGAGAAAGCAGCCAAGATGCCGCACGAAACCAAGACCGCAGCTCCTGCTCACCTCGAAACGCCACCCGCGCAGACCACTTCCAAAATCAACGTCCGGCCGTTGTACACGCCGGCTGAGCTGCAGCATTGGGACTACGACCGCGATGCCGGCTATCCTGGCGAGTTTCCCTATACCCGCGGCGTGCAACCCACCATGTATCGCGGACGGCTGTGGACCATGCGCCAGTACGCCGGCATGGGCGACGCCGAAGAATCCAACAAACGCTACCAGTACCTTCTGGCGCAGGGCACGATGGGGCTCTCGGTCGCCTTCGATTTGCCCACGCAGATCGGCCTTGATTCCGACCACCCGATGGCCCTGGGCGAAGTGGGTAAGGTCGGTGTGGCCATTGATTCTATCGAGGACATGCAACGGCTGTTCGACGGCATCAGCCTGGAAAAGATATCCACCTCGATGACAATTAACGCCACCGCCGCGATCCTGCTCTCACTTTACATCGCGGTGGCCAAGAGCCAGGGCTCAGACGTGCGCAAGCTCCAAGGCACCGTGCAAAACGACATTTTGAAGGAATACATCGCGCGCGGGACCTACATTTACCCGATTCACCACGCCATGCGCATCGTCACCGACCTGTTCGCCTACGCCAATCAGCACGCCCCGGAATGGAACACCATTTCCATCAGCGGTTATCACATGCGCGAGGCCGGAGCGACGGCGGTCCAGGAGGTCGCGTTCACTCTGGCCAATGGCATGGCCTACGTGCAGGCGGCGATTGACGCTGGGCTGGACGTGGACCGGTTCGCTCCCCGATTGTCGTTCTTTTTCGCCTGCCACAGCAATTTCCTGGAAGAGGTGGCGAAGTTCCGCGCCGCTCGGCGCATGTGGGCGCGCATCATGCAGGAGCATTTCGGGCCCAAGAATCCCCGCTCCTTGATGCTGCGCTTCCATACCCAGACCGGCGGGGTGACTCTTACCGCCCAGCAGCCGGAGATCAACATCGTGCGTACCGCGTTGCAGGCGCTGGCGGCGGTGCTGGGCGGGACGCAGTCGCTGCACACCAACTCCTTCGACGAAGCACTGGCCTTGCCAACAGAAGAAGCCGTGCGCATCGCGCTGCGCACACAGCAGATCATCGCCCACGAGTCCGGCGTCCCCAACACCGTGGACCCGCTGGGTGGTTCGTATTTCGTGGAGTCGCTCACCAATCAGATCGAGCAGCGCGCCCGCGAGTATCTCGACAAGATCGAAGCCATGGGTGGGATGCTCAAGGCCATCGAGCGCGGCTACGTGCAGGCCGAGATTCAGAACGCGGCCTATGAGTTCCAGCAGGCAGTGGATCGCCTGGAAACGGTGGTTGTGGGCGTGAACCGCTTTATGAGCGAAGAACCGACTTCTGTCCCTCTTTATCGGGTCGATGAAAATCTGGAGCGCAAGCAGGTGGAACGACTTCGCGCCTTGCGCGCCCGCCGCGACCAGCAGAAATGGAAGGCTGCAATTCAGGCCGTCGAGGAGGCCGCGCGTTCCGGCGAAAATCTCATGCCCCGCATCATCCACGCGGTCGAGAGCTACTGCACGGTAGGGGAGATCTCGGACAGCCTTAGAAGGGTGTTTGGGGAGTACAAAGAAGCGGTAGTGATTTAGGCTTTGGCCCCCGCATTTTGTGAAAGGGCACGACTTTTAGTCGTGCCGCTCGGGCGGCCAACTCTTTCACTATTGTCATCCGGAGCGACGCCCGAGCCGAGCGCAAGCGAGGTGAGGGGCGAGCGAAGCATCTATGTTATTGCCTCGTTAGCCCATGCGGTCAGGTCTCGGCCAGACTCTGTCGGCTGGAGTAGCAGAACCAAGATCCCTCGTCGTGCTCGGTCGCTGGGCTCCCTCATGCCGCGCCTGTCGGCAATCCTGCGATCCAATCTCGTGGTTGGCGAGGATCTTCTAGCGCGCGCACCATGGCCGAGTGGTCCCAGCCCAACCTTCATTTGGCTGCTCCTTTCTAAAGGCGCAAAAGCCTGTTCCAAGCCTTCCCCTCGCGCGCAGTCCGAAGACCGTACACTGTGTCCCTCCCGCTACTCAGGACAGGTACTCCGATTCCCACTCTCAATGCTCCTTTCGGGGTAAGTGGTTGAAATGCCGCTTCGCCCTGGGATCATGAGGTGGCATTCACTTTGCTGCTCTGCTCTTGGATCGATTCTTTGATATTGACCGCATTTTCGGTGCCTCGGATGAAGTTGCGAGTTTGCTCCCTAGCTGTTTTGGCGGCGACTGCCTGCGTAATCCTATTTCTGACAGGCTGTGGTGGTGGTAATCCGGCGATGCCCCCCACAGTGGCTTTTTCCGCGACCCCGGACTCGATTGCCTCCGGTCAATCGGCAGTGTTGCAATGGCAGACGACGAACGCCACCTCCGTCTCGATTACGCCCGCGATCGGAACGGTCTCTGTCTCCGGCTCGCAAAGTGTGCAGCCCACGCAGACGACGACTTATACCCTGACCGCCTCGGGACCCGGCGGACAAGCGTCGCAAGCGGTCACCATCACGGTTGCGCAGGCGGTCACGCCGACGCTCTCCATTACTGCCGACCCAAGCACCATCCCGGCCGGACAATTGAGCACCATCACCTGGAGCAGCAGTAACGCGACTTCCATCACCATCACGCCGTCCGTGCTGCCCGAGGACCAGACGATGCTGCCGCTCTCA
>DASQXC010000048.1:0-2220 GCA_035639935.1 Terriglobales bacterium | reverse complement strand
CGCCACAAGTTCGCAGGGGACCTGCTGCGCGGCAGCGTAGCAAGAAATCAACATCAGGGCAGTACGCACCGCTCGCATTCCAAGCTCCACGTTTATATTAGACACCGAAGCCGACGCAGATGTCCTCAGACCGCGAGCAGGCACGGCCCATATCGTAAGTCAGGACGACCTCCCTTGTCGTTCGTCCCACAACCAAGTGGCCATTTGTGGGCGAAAGTCGCTGCCTTGTCACGGCAGCGACCTTGCGAAGGTGGATGAGGACTATGCCTTACGCCTTCGAAGTCGAGGCCGGCTTCAAGTCTTGCCCAATGGCTGGTTTGAGGGGCTGTCTGAAGAGGCGGGCCTGGTGATTGCTCGAAGGATTGGTCACAGGAGACAAACGGCCCTCGGCTAAGAGACGCTCGTATGCCTCCAACCAATTGGGCACGGCAGAGCCTTCTTGACTCCAGTGAGCGTACGAAGCCTCATCGCACCAGTGGGTGAGCTTCGGCATGACCGCAGCGTGTGCTCCGGAGCTACGGAATCTTTTCATCGCCTGCTCATTTTCCCAGCCGGTCAGAGTCCAAAATGTGCGATCCGAGTCCACCAGCAGCCGTCCCCCTGCAAATCCCGCAGCATGGACGACCTGTCGCTGGGCAAGGAAAGTGCGCCAGACGAACGCTGGCAGGTACCAAATTGACCGAACGCGGAGACGGGTCACGGACGCAATCATCAGGCTATTCTATCGCCCCGTCGATAAGTTGGCCTTCGGGCCGTTTCGCACCGTGCCGCTGCCGTTGTACGGCAGCGATCGCCATTAGCTTGGCGCGACAATAGGAGCCCTTGCCTACAAGCGGCAGCATCCTCGATGCAGCGAGGTTCACAATTGTTAGAATAGGAAGTGGGGATCGATCTCGGAGCGCGGTCATGAAGTGTGGCACTGCTTTTGGTAAACCGGATTGGCGATGATGCGTCAGAGTTGGTGCCGTGTCACACACCAACTTGAATCGATCGCGCGCCAAAATATGATCGAAGGGAGGGATTCTCGTGAAAGCCGTCAGAACTCATGGCCGGGGCGGGCCGGAGCAGATATTTTTCGAGGATGCACCACTACCGGAGGTCCGACGTGGGGATGTGCTGGTGCAGGTGCGTGCCACTGGCATCACGCCCGCGGAACTGACCTGGGACGAGACCTATCAGAACGCGGACGGGACGCCGAGAATCCCTGGCATTCCGGGGCATGAGGTTTCGGGGGTGGTGGAGAGGATGGCGGCTGATGTAACTGATTTTCGGATCGGCGACGAGGTCTATGGACTTGCTGATTTTCCGCGTGACGGCGCGGCTGCGGAGTTCGCGGCAGTGCGGGCGATCAACCTGGCTTTGAAGCCGCGCAGCATCCCTCACGCACAGGCCGCGGCGCTGCCGCTTTCGGCGCTGACAGCTTGGCAGGCGCTCTTCGAACATGCGCACCTTGCCGCCGGACAAAGCGTGCTGATCCACGGCGGCGCCGGCGGTGTCGGGTCCTTGGCAGTGCAACTGGCACGTTGGCGAGGCGCCCGCGTACTGGCCACGGCGTCTGCGCGCGACACGGCGTTCGTGCATAGCCTCGGAGCTGATGTTGTCATCGACTACCACGCTACGCTCTTCGAGGATACGCTGCGAGACATCGATGTGGTGCTGGACACTATCGGCGGTGAAACGCGGAGGCGTTCCTGGCGCGTGCTTCGGAAAGGAGGCGTGCTGGTAACACTGGTTTCGCCAATTCCGAGCGGCGAAGCTGAGCAGAACGGCGCGCGCGGCATATTCTTCATCGTGAGTGGCAATCGAGGGCAGCTTGATCAAATCAGCGCATTGGTCGATGGTGGGAAGCTAAAGCCGGTGATAGCCGAAGTGTTACCGCTCGCCCGCGCACGCGAAGCCTTCGGACATGGCGCCGCAAACCATGCTCCAGGCAAGATCGTGCTTCAGGTAGCTGCATAGCGGGCATGGTCCCAACTGATAATGTGCGCTAACTGGAAATTAGGCTCTTCGGTGTTCAACTTGACGGGAAACGCGCGTTGCTGACATTTGATGGGCGCTGCACCCTGACCGGTGAATACCGCCTGGCGGCCAGCCAGTTTGGCTTCAGCGAGGCGGAGCTGAGAGGCATCGTGGAGAATGGGTTCCGGTATGCATTCGCGAGGCGGTGAGCGATCGCCGCCAATCTTGCGAGTCGCCAGAAGGCTCAACGCCCCAAATACG
>DASQXC010000047.1:0-16190 GCA_035639935.1 Terriglobales bacterium | reverse complement strand
GCCAGCATGTAGGTGTTGGTCATGCGCGGCATGGGGATGTGCTCGAAGCTCTCGCGGCGGCCGTTGCCGGTATCGGGAATTCCCATCAGCCGCGATGAAAGCTTGTCGCTCAGATACTGCCGGAGGATGCCTTTCTCGATCAGCACAGTGTTCTGGGTAGGCGAACCTTCATCATCCACGTTGAGCGAGCCGCGCCGCGAGGGCAGCGTGCCATTATCCACGACCGTGCATTTCTCGCTGGCGACGCGTTTGCCGAGCAATCCGGTGAATGCGGACGTACCTTTGCGGTTGAAATCGGCTTCGAGGCCGTGGCCGATGGCCTCGTGCAGCAGGATGCCGGGCCACCCCGGGCCAAGGACAACTTCCATTTCCCCGGCAGGCGTAGGACGGGCGTCGAGCTGGATGATTGCCTGTCGCGCAGATTCGGTCGCGAAGTGCTCAGGTGTCTTCTCGGTGAGGAAAAAATCGAGAGCTACGCGGCCTCCGCCCCCGGCGGAGCCGCGGGCAGAGTTGCCGCTGTTGCTGTCCTTTGCGATGCAGAACACGTTTATGCGTGCCAGCGGCTGGACGTCGCTGGCAATTGCTCCATCGGATGCGACCACCAGGATATGCCGCAACTCATCGGCATAGCTGACTCGTACCTGCGCGACGCGTGGATCGTAGGCGCGAGCGGCGCGGTCGGCGCGCTGCACCAGGTCTAGCTTGGCAGACATCTCCGCATCCACAGCCGGCGTGACCGGATACAGATTGCGCGCCGTCTCCGCCCGAAACCCTACAACAGGCGTTTTGGACGGGCCGCTGGCAATCAAGGCTGCAGTGCGTGCCGCATGCAATATGCGCTCAGGGCTGAGTTCGCCGGTGTAGGCATACCCCGTGCGCTCGCCGGACAACACCCGCACGCCGCAGCCGGCGGAGATGCCCTGCGTGGCCGACTTGACCATGGATTCGTCCAGGCTGATCGAGGTCGTGTACTGATATTCGAAGTAAAGGTCGGCGAAATCGCCGCCAGCCGAGAGGGCCGCAGCCAGATATCGCTCGAGTTCGTGTTCGGTAAGGCCGTACCGCTGAAAAAAGAACCGGGTATTTTCCATTTGCAGGATTGGATGTGCGAGAGAAAAACACGACCCAAGTTCATGCAGTCGTCAGTCGCCGCAATTGTGAGATTAACCCATACAGGTGTTCTTTGGGAAATGCTTCCATGCCCGCCAGTTTTTAGCGGCGAGCTCGATGCTCTTTGGCCGCGCGATCAGCCCGCGGTGAAAACTTTCCCACAAACCGCCTCGTTGAAAACTGGCCACTGGCGACCGGCGACTTTGTGGCTATAATCCCCGCGCGATGGACGCTGATGCCATAGCCAGATCGTTGCAGGAGTTTCTCGCCGAATCGCCGGCTGCGGTCGTGGTCGAAAGTGGAGAGGTCATCTTCGACTTCAGCACAGCTAGTTTCTCCTGCAGCACGGAACGCGGCCAATGCTTGCTGCACCTTTGGTCCCAGGAGCGGAATACGGTGCGCCGTGTGCTTGACGCCGAGATCAAGCACGATGTGCTGCGCTTACAGGCACAGCGGTTTGGGCAATCGCGGCCAGTCCTGATGGAAATCTGCCGCAACCGCGACCGGCGGACGCCCACGGCGAAAAGGGCGGCGCGTATCGCCTACCAGCGGCTGCTGCAGCGCATGCTCGAGCGCCATTTTGCCGGTTTCAGTTCGCGGCGCATGACCACGGCCGCCGACCTCGAGCGCTCCTTCAGTCCCATCTATACGCGCGGCGAACTGTGCCGCGGGAACTCGAGTTGGGCTGTGCTGGGGCTGAACGGACAAGAGGCTCAAGGGGCGATTGACGGCAGTGTGACCTTCGGCCTGCTATGGCTGGATGCCTGCCGCAGCCGGTCTCGCGGCCACGTGGAAGGACTCAAGCTGTTCCTCCCTGCGGGTCGTTCGGCGATTGCACGCGAACGGATGGCGCTATTGAATCACCAGGCCGCCCGGTTCGAATTGTACGAAGTGGATGAAAGTGAGGGCTCGATCGAGCCGGTGGATTGCCGCGATCGCGGCAATATCGTCACCCGGCTCGTGCGCTGTCCTGATGGATCGATGGCGAGGGCACGTTTTGCGTCGGCCATCGCACGGATACAGGAACTCGCTCCGGAAAGCGAGGTCCGTGTGCTGTCCGCGAGCGACATAGCATTCCGGCTTTCCGGGTTGGAGTTTGCCCGGGTGCGTCTGACGCAGGATCAGGGGTTTCGCAACGTGGAAGAAATCGTTTTCGGCGCTGGCCCATATCAGGCGACGTTGACGGAAGCGAACGCGGCCGAGTTTGCCGGATTCGTACACGCGGTCAGGGAGCGGCGTCGCGCCGATGCGCCAAGCACAAAACCCTTGTGGCGCATGCAGCCGGAACGCTGGCTGGAGTCGCTGGTGGCGCGCGACGTGAGCGAACTGGACTCGCGGTTGGACGCGAGCTGCGTGTACTCGCAGGTGCCCGCGTTTTCGGCTTCCGACCGGGCGATGATTGACGTGCTCACGCTTACCCGTGAACGGCGGCTGGCGGTGCTCGAACTGAAGGCGGACGAGGACATCCATCTGCCGCTGCAGGGGCTGGACTACTGGGCGCGTGTGGAATGGCACCGCGCCCGTGGCGAGTTCCAGAAGTTCGGCTACTTCCCCGGAATCGAGCTTGCGCCCTCTCCGCCTCTGCTGCTGCTGGTCGCGCCCGCTTTCCACGTGCACCCTTCGACTGACACCTTGCTGCGCTATATCACGCCAGAGATCGAGTGCGAACTGGTGGGAATCGGGGAAAGATGGCGGGAAGGAATCCAGGTGGTGTTCCGGAAACGCCGACAAGCGGCTTTCGCCGCGGATTCACGCGGATGAACGCGAATTCAAACCAAAACCCAGGAGCCAAAAGCTAAAGCGGTTCCAGGGTTGCTGTTTCCTAGTCTTGCAAGGTGAAGGGGCACGGCTTCTAGCCGTGCCGCTAACGCCCCTGCGGAAAAAATCCCTCAGCGGCTAAAGCCGACCCTTAGCTGTCTCTTACGGCACGCCTGAAGGCGTGCCCCTTCACAAGACACAGCTACTTGGAACCGCTCTAAGAGCCCGATTCTCGCGTTCGCGCCAGCCAATATTCACGCGCGGCCGTGGTCATCGGATCGGCTTCCGCCTTCTCGCCTCGGAAGACGCGGGAGACGCCCCGGACCAATCGTCGCAGTGGCAGTTCGCCACGCTCATCGGTCAAGAAAATTTCTCCGAGCTTGACCGAGCGATAGTACCAGCGCTTCAAGATCGCCAAACTCTCCATAATTTCGACTGCCGAAGGGCGCGCGAGCGGCTCGACTCCTGCCAACATCTGCTGCAGACGCGATTCCATCGACTGCGGCTTGCCTTCCGTCTGCTGGATCGGGAAGAGGACAGGCCCGGCTAGCACGCCGCGCTGGAACGGAAACAGCGCGACCGAGCCTGCCTCGGCGGCGGGTTGCACAACCACTCCGGCGAGCAGGTCGAGGCGGCGCACGATTTCTGGCAGATGCGTAGCGGCGGCAATCTTCTCGATTCGTGCATGCAGCGCCGCCGCTTGCTCGAATTCCAGATTGGCGGAGGCCTGCTCGCGTTGCTGGGAAAGCTCGCGCGATAGCGATTGGCCAGCGCTGTCAAGAAAGGCCCGCACCCGGCTCACCTCGTGCTGATATTGCTCCTCTGTGCAGCCTGCAAAGCAGGGCGCCAGGCACATCTTCATCTCTGAATAAATGCAGCCCGGATAGCTGGGATCAGGATGGATCTCGAAATCGCAGCGCCGGATCTTGAAGAGGTCGAGCGAATCATTAAGAAATTTCTCGGCGGTAGCGCGGGTTGGGAACGGTCCATAGTAAACGGACGAGCCGCGCAGTCCGCGGATGCGCTGGGTAACGTAGGCGCGCGGCCAGGGATTATCGAGGTTGAACTTTACCAGCGGCGCGAAGCGCAGGCGAAGCCGATCGCGGTAGCTCTCGGGAAAAACTCGCCGCAGCGTCCGGTAGAGCAGCAGGCCCGATTCGAAGTCCGAACCCGTGAGCGTGTATTCCACAAATCGCACGCGATCACGCAGGTTGAGCCGCCGCGCATGCTCCTCCGGTGCGGAGAGCAGGCGCGTCAGCCGGCGCTTCAGATTTGTAGTCTTCGAAACGTAAGGCTCGGCTTGCGGGTCGTCAGAGCGGAGGAGAAAAACGGAAGGCGCCGGTGGGATCGCGGCGAAGAACTCGGCATCACGCTCAGGGCTGAACTCAAGCGACAGCACAGAGGATTTAACCACAGAAGGCACAGAGTCGCTCAGCGTAAACCCAAAGGAAGTCGTGAATCCTCACGATTCGTAGACTTCACGCCGATGTGCGACCCGCGTAATGCTAACGACCTTCGCTGCGTCGTCGATGATGTACACGACGCGCCAGTCACCTGCCCGGATCCGCCAATGGTCCTTGTAGCCTTTCAGCTTTTTGCATCCTGCGGGCCGCGGATTGTCCGCCAGCGCCAGAATCTTGCGATCTATGCGGAGGAACAGGCGATCGTCCACCGCATCCAATTCCTTCTGCGCCGAGGGCTTGATTTCGAGAGAGTACTTAGCCACGCGGGCGCGCGCGTTTCAGGCGGTTGGCGCGGTATTGCTCGTAAGGAATGCCTTTTTCCTTGCGGCGCGATTCAGAAACCAGACCGTCCCAAAAGTCCTGCCAAATGGCCCCATGCTTCTTCAGATCGATTAGAACGCCGACCTTGCGGCCCTTCTCATCGGTCACATACTGGATTCCAGTCATAGCTTAATTTCCTTCAAGGGACGGTTGCCGGTCCACTCTATCGAGAATTTTTCTTCCAGACAATTCCATATCTTTCCTCCAGCGAACTACCGGTTTGGCAGCTCATCGGTGGGGCCCAGCCGGTTCGCTGGAGCGGATCACCGGCGTGTAGGAGGAATACGGCGCGCCCGGCCGGAGCCGCCGGCCCAATGCTCCAATGGCTCAATGATTCTAATGAAAGCTGGCGCTCTTGACGTTCTGGCGGAAGTCCTGGCCGGTGATCTCGAGCTTTTTGCACATCTCGTGGAGGCGGGAACGCATGCGCTCGGTGATGCGATCACCGAGGGTCTCCTCGCGGGCAGCGCGCCGGGCGCGTGAAAAATTGTCGACCGGTTCGTCGGAGCTGTGCGGCGGCAGATCGGGAAAGTTAGTGGTGATAAGCGTGGTACGCTTATCATTGTAGCGGGTGTTCAGCACGTGGCTGACTGTGTCCCACACCCATTCCGTGGGCTTGTTTGCGCCCAGTTCGTCCAGCAGCACGACCTCCGTCTCGAACACGGGACGCAGCAGTTCCATCTCCGTCGTCTGGACCGACGGATTATAGGAATTCTGCACCTGCTTGAGCAGGTCGCGATAGTCGCAGAACAGGCCGGGAACGCCCTTGCGCAATAGCTCCTTGAGTACGGCCACGGCCAGGTGTGTCTTTCCCACGCCAACAGTTCCCACAAAGAGCAGGCCACGGCCGTCATTCTCGACCGGGTAACCGGTGACGAACCGCTCCGCCATCAGCTTGGCTTTCTGCAGCGTTGTATTCGCCCCCGGGAAATCGGTGCTGAACTCAGAAAACTCACAATGCTCGTAACGTGTGGGAATGCGGGCACGAGCGATGAGGCGCTGGATGCGTCCGGAGAGCGCGCAATCGCAGCGCGCCACTGCGCGCCGGCTGGGATCGGTGCCGATCTCCTTCCAGCCAGTGCCGCCGCAGTCGGGACACAGGGTTTCGGTGATGTTCACGAAGGACCTCACGGAAGAGCTTCTCTGGACTCTATCGCGCGCCGCGCTTCGCCGCAACAGTGGAGAGCTGTGGAACCCCAGGCCACTGCGGCCGACTCGCAAGATGCCCCCAACGCAGTGCATTATTAGGGACAGGCCGACAAAATTCTCGAAAGCCCGCGCTGGGTGCGGATTTTCGCCTTTCAGTGCTTGACAAGCCCAGAAAACACGGGCTAAATAGCCGACTGAGTCAACTGCCTGGGAGGCTGACCACATGAATAAAGCTGATATTGTCGACAAAATAGCTGCGGAGGCGGGGATCACCAAGGCCCAGGCTTCCACAGCGTTGGATGCGACCGTCAACTGCATCACCGTGTCGCTGAAGAAGGGCGAGCGGGTGACGCTGGTGGGTTTCGGGACATTTTCCACGTCTCAGCGCAAGGCCCGCACCGGCCGCAATCCGCAAACCGGCAAGCCCATCAAGATCGCTGCCAAGCGAGTGGCCAAGTTCACCGCGGGCGCCGAACTCAAGAAGGCAGTCAACAAGAAGTAGCCCCCACGCCCACTTCGTAGCCCCGTGCTTGCTGCTCGAGCCCGGGGCTTTCGTGTGATTGACCCATTTGAGTCATTTGTTCATTGTCATTTGTCCATTGATTCATTGAAAAGCAGGCATAGCCGGCAATGAATCAATGAGCCAATGGATCAATCCGCCGTTTGCCGCATCCGGCGGCAGTCCTGTAGAATCAAATTTTCCGAAGAAAGGTTGCGAAGGACATGAAGGCCGGTATTCATCCTGTTTACCATGAGGTGCGCGTCACCTGCGCCTGCGGGAACACGTTCACTACCCGTTCCACCCACAAGGGCGACATTCACCTGGAGATCTGCTCCAGCTGCCATCCTTTCTTTACGGGCAAGCAGAAACTGGTAGATACTGCCGGCCGCGTAGAGCGTTTCCGTCGCAAGTACGCCAAAGCGGAAAAGAAAACTTAAAGCGCATCTCTGATATCCGTATAGACAGAGGCCTCCGGTCATGGAGGCTTTCTTATTGTGTTCACCGCCGAGACGCCAAGCGCGCCGAGGTTACAATAACTGTCGTGAAGAAATTTTGGGATAGCGCGCCGACCCACACTGTGGCCCCTATTGGAGCGCGAGTGCCGGAGTGTGTCTGCATCGGAGGCGTCGAGATCCGACCGGCCACGGTGTTGGCCCCCATGTCGGGGATCACCGACACAGTTTTCCGGCGATTCATCCGCGAGATTGGCGGATGCGGGTTGATCATGACCGAGTTCACCTCGGCTGATGGTCTGCTGCGCGATAAGCGTGTGCTGGGGCGCTACCTGCATTTCTACGATGACGAACACCCCATCTCGGCCCAGCTTTTCGGCAGCGAGCCGCGAGTCCTGGCCGATGCAGCGCGCATGGTCGAAGACCTGGGTTTCGACTTGGTGGACCTCAACCTCGGCTGTCCCGCCAAAAAAGTCGTCAAGTGCAATGGAGGCTCCGGCCTGCTGCGCGATCTGCCACATATCGGTCGAATTTTCGAGGCGGTGCGCGCGGCTGTGAGAATACCGTTCACGGTGAAGTTCCGGGCCGGCTGGAACGACCAGGAAATCGTTTGCGCAGAACTTGCGAAGCTGGCGGAATCATGTGGGTTACAGGCAGTGGCGCTACACGCTCGCACGCGCGAGCAGGGATACGCCGGCACAGCACGGTGGGAATGGATTACTGCCGTTAAAGAGGCGGTCCATATCCCGGTGATCGGTAATGGCGACGTGCGCACGCCTGAAGACGCGGCCGCCATGGTGGCGCAAACCGGCTGCGATGCCGTCATGATCGGGCGCACGGCGGCCTCGAACCCATGGATCTTCCGCCAAATCGCTCAGTATGAAGCCGGTGGCCGCTATCAGCAGCCGAGTGAGATGGATCGCTATCGTATGATCCGCACTTACTTCAGCATGCTCATCGAGGAACAGATGCCCGGCGCGGCAGGCAAGATGAAGCAGTTCGCCTCCTGGTTCACGCACGGCGTGGCCAACGGCAGCTATCTGCGCAAGGCCATCTATGAGGCACATACTGACCAGGAAATCTTGTGCCAGGTGGAGGCGTTCTTCGAAAACCTCCTCAGTAAGAGCAGCGCTCAAGCCCCCAGGACGGGCTCCACGCCGTACTTCCCTGTCCCGGTTTCTTTGACATAGCCCCACGGTATCGCCGGATCGTGAGTGAAGATCACCAGCCAACGGCCGGGGATCGCCTGGTCGTAGAAGCGCTTCTTGTTCTCAATCGTTTCCATGGGGAACAGGTCGTAGGCCATGACCCACAGCAGGTCGAGGTGTGCCGTCGTGGGAATCAGGTCGGAGATATAGCAGGCTTGCTGACCTTGGCTCTCGATCATCACCGCTTGCATGCAGCGGGTGTGTCCAGGAATGGTCCTGACCGAGACTCCAGGAATGATCTCGCGATCTTCTTTCAGCAGCTTCATCTGCCCGCTTTGAATGAGCGGATTGTAATTATCACTGATATAGCTGACCCGGTCGCGCAGGTACTGTTTCTGGCCGTGCTGCCACTCGCCTTCCGGTGCGTAATAGGTGGCGCGCGGAAAGGCGGGGACCACGCGGCCGTTGCGGCGCATGGTGTTCCATCCGCAGTGGTCGAAATGCAGGTGGGTATTGATGACGATTCCGATGGAATCGGGCGCCACTCCGGCGTCGTTCAGATTGTCGAGAAGCCTGGCTTCCGGCTCATACACCTTGCGAATGCGGTCATCGAACTTGTTGCCTATGCCGGTGTCGACCAGCACTGTCTGCTTGCCACCGCGGATGAGCAGTGAGTTCAGGCCCATCACCATGCGGTTCTTCTCATCGCAAGCCACCTTTTTTGACCACAGCGTCTTGGGAATAATGCCGAACATGGCGCCGGCGTCGTTCCAGTAATTGCCATCGGAGAAGATGGTCAGCTCGAAATCACCGACGGTGATGCGTCGCCCGTTGGTGGTGACGGTAGCTTTCTCAACCGCGATGTCGGCCGCAATTTCCGCCATGGCTCGATTCTTCAAGAAAGTTTAACAAGAAAACAACAAGGTGCGTTTGACGACAAAAAGGGCGGAAGGAGCGCGCGCAACGGTCAGTGCAGCAGCACCCAGATGCGGACGAATTGCACCAGACAAATCAGTAAGGCGAGCGCGAAGTAGAGGTTTTCAGCAGTGCGCTCGGTGATCAGGGGCACGGGAAACCCTCGCTGGCGGAACAAGACTACAAGGGCGCGCTCCCGTGCCATCACGAACGCGGCAATGCGGCGATGGAAAATCAGGATTGCAAGGCCCAGCGCCAGCCAGAAGTTCTATCGCCATTGCGCGATGCTATGGACTGCTGTCACCCCTCTCAATCAGGAGAAAGGCTTAAAAGCCGCGATAGAGACACCGAGGCGCTTCTGCGGCAGACGCGTGGAGGCGGAAAACTGCTAAAATTTCCTGCAGAGCTCTTTCATGAATTCAGATCTGGAAAAGTTGATCGCGCTGCAGGGAGCTGACCGCGAGATCGAGCGGCTGAACCAGGAGGTCGCCCTTCTGCCTCGGCGCGTGGCGGTCATCGAAGGCAAGCTGGCTGACACGCGCGCACAGGTCGAGAAGGCGAAGGCAACCATCGCGGCCATCCAGAAGGATCGCAAAAGGCTGGAGACCGAGATCCAGGACCATCAGCAGAAGATTTCGAAGTACCGCGATCAGTCCCTTTCGGTTAAGACCAATGAGCAGTACAGGGCGTTGCTGCAGGAGATTGGCTTCGCCGAGCAGGCCATCCGCGCTTGCGAAGACAAGATCCTGGAAGGCATGTTGGGAGTCGAAGCGCAGGAAAAAATTCTGAGGACCGCCGAAGCCGAGCTGAAGCAGCAAACCGCGGATGTCGAGAAGGAAAAAGCCGCGGCCCGCGCACGTACTGAGCAGGACCAGAAGGAAGTGGCCGATTGGACGGCGCGGCGCAACCGCCTGCGCTCGGAGATCTCGCCGGAGGTTGTCCCTTATTACGACCGGGTGGTGAAGCTTCGCGGAAGCGGGGTTGCCGCGGTGCGCGATGGAAAATGTCTGGCCTGCAACGTTATGCTACGGCCGCAAACCGATAACGAAGTCCGCCCCAATGACCGGGTGATCACTTGCGATTCCTGCGGACGCATCCTCTACTACGTGCCTCCGCCGGAGCCGGAGCCCGCTTCCACTGGCGCCTCCCAAACCGCGGCCGAGAGCGCCAGCCGATAGCTATTGCCCGCCTGTACTGCATCGCTGTCGGTTCTTGGCTTTTAGCTTTTGGCCAAAAGCGAACAGCTAAGGGCCAAAAAGCTCCTGCCCAACCGCTAGAATCCTGAATCGTGATGCACAACAGGCCTGTCGTGGTCGTGAATGCGCGCGCCGTGGCCCGCCTGCGGGGCGGTCATCCTTGGATTTACCGCTCCGACATAGTTTCCAACGAAGGTGCCGGGCGCGGCGCACTGGTCGACGTCAAAAGCGAGCGCGGTAGATTTCTCGGCGGCGCCCTGTACAGCACAGCATCAGAGATTGCGCTGCGCCTTCTGTCTCCCACCCCGATTGAAAGCCTCGCCGAGTTGGTACGCAAGCGCGTGCGTGCCGCCGTCGAGTACCGACAAGGGCTGGTCCGGGACAGCGATGCCTACCGCGTCATTTTCAGTGAAGCTGATGAACTTCCAGGACTCATCGTGGACCGCTATAACGACGTGCTGGTCCTCGAGGCGCTGACCCAAGCTACCGATAGCAAGGACACGCAACAGGCGGTTATCGCCGAGTTGGTGGAACAGTTGGGGCCGGCTGGTATCGTCGAGCGCACTGAAGTCCGCATCCGGCAGCTCGAGGAGCTTCCGCCCTCCGATGGTGGTTTGCTCTACGGCGACAAGACCGAAACTACCTTCACTATGAATGGGCTGGATTTCCGTCATCGCGCGCTGTTCGGACAGAAAACCGGTGCCTTCCTCGATCAGCGCGAAAACTACGCCGCCGTTACCAGGTACGCCCACGGCGACGCCCTCGACGTCTTCTGCTATCACGGTGGCTTTGCACTGCACCTCGCGCGCGTCTGCCCGCGTGTGGCAGGGATTGATAGCTCGCGGCCAGCGCTGGAGAACGCAGAGCAGAACGCCGCTCTTAATCCCAGCCTGCCGGAGATCGAGTGGATTGAGGCCAACGCCTTCGACCTGCTCAAGGACTACGCCGCCGCCGGCCGGCAGTACGACACCATCGTGCTCGATCCCCCGGCCTTTGCCCGCAGCCGACACGCTCTTTCAACCGCACTGCGCGGCTATAAAGAGCTAAATCTGCGGGCCCTGAAGATGCTGCGTCCTGGAGGAATCCTGGCCACCTGCTCCTGTTCCTACCATGTAGGGGAATGGGAGTTTGTGGAAATACTGGCCGCGGCGGCCTGCGACGCCCACAGGTTTGTACGCATCCTAGAGAAGCGGGGTCAGTCGAGAGACCACCCCATCGTGCCCACAATCCCAGAAACCAATTATCTAAAGTGCGTGATTGCTGCTGTAAGTCACTGATTTGGTGGATAATATTATGATTGACAGCGACACGCTAAACTTTTATGATGCTCTTATGCTAAATACTGTATCTAAAGCAGTAGCGGATTTAGTACAAAACTTTCAAGAGGAGAGATAGACATGACGATGCTGACTCGTTGGGACCCATTCCGTGAACTGAACGTGCTGCAAGACCGGATGAACCGCCTGTTCCAAGACTTTCTCCCCCGCGGTGAGCAGGAACTGACAGCGGGGAACTTCGCGCCCCCGGTGGACATTTACGAAGACGAGCACGCCATCACGGTGAACGCGGAACTGCCCGGAATCGACCCCAAGGATGTAGATGTGCGGGTCGAAAACAACACCCTGACCATCCAGGGTGAGCGCAAGTTTGAGAAGGAGGAGAAGGAGGAAAACTTCCACCGAATCGAGCGGCGCTATGGCAATTTCATCCGCAGCTTTACCCTGCCCAATACCGTCGATACCGACAATGTAAAGGCTGATTTTGACAATGGCCTGCTGAGGATCCAGTTGGCCAAGCGCGCCGAGGCCAAGCCCAAGCAGATCAAGGTGAACGTTGGCCAGAAGGCGCTGGAAGGCAAGGGCAAGGCGGCGTAATCGCGAATCGTACGCCGCAGTCATGGCACCAGGCGGGAGTAGCGGAATTAAGGCTGTTTCCCGCCTTTTTTGCTAGTCGGGCGATTGGGAGATCTGAAGAAATACGTAATGATGGCTCGGTCACCCGATGACCCGATTACCGAGAACGCTAGCGTAAAACGAGGTACTTTATGCCGGTTCGCTGGGACAAATTCACCATCAAGGCGCAGGAGGCCATCCAGGCGGCCAACGATCTGGCTTCACAGCACGGCAATCCCGAGCTGCTGCCCCTTCACGTACTGGCAGCGCTGCTGCAGGATGGCGAGGGCATTGTGGTGCCGGTGCTGGAGCGGATTGGCGTTGGCCATCAGGCCATTCTTGGCGAGGCGCGCCGCCAGATTGAACGGCTGCCCAAAGTTTCCGGCGCCGGCGCCACCCAGGCATCGCTCTCGGCTGCGGTTAGCCGCGTGCTGGATCAGGCCTTCAAACAGGCTGACCACTTCAAGGACGAGTACGTTTCCACCGAGCATCTGCTGCTGGCGCTTGCGCAGGCAAAGGGGGACCCCTCGCAGGCATTACTGGCGCAGCAGGGCGCGACCTACGATGCCATCCTCAGGGCACTACCCTCGGTAAGGGGAACGCAACGCGTCACGGACCAGAATCCCGAAGCCAAGTACCAGGCGCTGGAGCGATACGGGCGCGACCTGACGGAGCTAGCGCGGCGCGGCAAGCTGGACCCGGTGATCGGGCGCGATGAAGAGATCCGGCGTGTTGTCCAGGTACTTTCTCGCCGTACCAAGAACAATCCGGTACTGATCGGTGAGCCAGGCGTGGGGAAGACGGCCATCGTCGAAGGTCTGGCGCAGCGCATCGTCTCGGGCGATGTGCCCGAGGTGCTGAAGTCGAAGCGCGTGGTCGCCATGGATCTGGGGGCGATGCTAGCCGGGGCCAAGTACCGCGGCGAATTCGAAGACCGGCTGAAGGCGTTCCTCAAAGACATCGAAGAGTCCCAGGGACAAATCGTCCTGTTCATCGATGAGCTGCACACGCTGGTGGGCGCCGGCGCGGCCGAGGGCGCTATTGATGCCTCGAACATGCTCAAGCCGGCGCTGGCCCGCGGCGAACTGCGTGCCATCGGCGCCACCACCCTGAATGAATATCGCAAGTAC
Organism: Terriglobales bacterium; assembly: GCA_035639935.1. Taxonomy (GTDB): domain Bacteria; phylum Acidobacteriota; class Terriglobia; order Terriglobales; family Acidobacteriaceae; genus JAHFUA01. The sequence goes on along the minus strand of DASQXC010000047.1, from coordinate 3,154 downwards.
ATCGAGAAGGACGCGGCCCTGGAGCGGCGGTTCCAGATCGTCTTCGTAGGCGAGCCCAACGTCGAAGACACCATTGCCATCCTACGTGGCCTGAAAGACCGCTACGAAGTGCATCACGGGGTGCGCATCAAGGATTCCGCCATTGTTGCTGCGGCCACGCTCTCCCACCGCTACATCTCTGACCGCTTCCTGCCGGACAAGGCCATTGACCTGATCGACGAGGCAGCAGCCTCGCTCCGCATCCAGATTGATTCCATGCCCACCGAGATCGACCAGCTCGAGCGCCGCTCTCGGCAGCTCGAAGTGGAGAAGCAGGCGCTTAAGAAGGAAGACGATCCCAACTCGCGCGAACGGCTGGCGGCCATCGACAAAGAACTGGCACAAATTCACGAGCGCGCCGATGCGCTCAAGGCGCGCTGGAAGCAGGAGAAGGAATCGATTACCCGAGTACGCGAGCTCAAAGAACGGATCGAGCAGTTGAAGCTCGAAGAGCAGTCAGAGGAGCGCAAGGGCAACTACGAGCGGGTGGCACAGATCCGGTACGGCGAGTTGCGCCAAGCTGAAGCCGAACTGCAGAAGCTCAATGCGCAGATGGATGGCAAAGGCCAAACTCGCATGCTGAAAGAAGAAGTGGACGAAGAAGACGTCGCGAAAATCGTCTCCAAGTGGACCGGCATCCCGGTCTCCAAGATGCTTGAAGGAGAAGTTAAGAAGCTGGTGGAGATGGAAGATCGTCTGCGGCAGCGGGTCATCGGCCAGGACCAGGCGCTGGAGCGCGTGTCGAACGCGATCCGGCGTTCGCGAGCTGGTCTCAGCGATCCCAAGCGGCCGATCGGCTCATTCATCTTTCTCGGCCCCACGGGGGTTGGCAAAACCGAACTGGCGCGGGCATTGGCCGAATTCCTGTTCGACGACGAGCGCGCCATGGTACGTATCGACATGTCGGAATACATGGAGAAGCACGCGGTGGCGAGGCTGATCGGAGCTCCTCCCGGCTATGTCGGCTATGAAGAGGGTGGACAGCTCACTGAAGCCGTTCGGCGCCGCCCGTATTCGGTAGTGCTGTTTGACGAGATCGAAAAAGCGCACCAGGACGTGTTCAACGTGTTGCTGCAGATCATGGACGACGGTCGCCTCACCGATGGCAAGGGCCGCACGGTGGACTTCAAGAACACGGTCATCATTATGACCTCGAATATCGGCTCGGCCTATCTCTCCCCCGAAGCCATGCGAACGCCCGAAGATTTCGAACAAGCGCGCAAGCTGGTGATGAACGCCCTGCAAGCGCACTTCAAGCCCGAGTTCCTGAATCGGGTGGACGACATCATCCTGTTCAACCCGCTGGGCAAGGAGCAACTGACCAAAATTGTCGATCTGCGCCTGGAGGACCTGCGTCGGCTGCTGGCCGACCGCAACATCAGCCTGGAGCTGACTGACCCGGCCAAGGAACTGCTGTTCACCGAGGGTTACGATGTGAACTACGGCGCCCGACCGCTGAAGCGCGCGATCCAGAGGATGATCCAGGACCCGCTTGCGCTCAAGATTCTGGATGGTCAGGTGCTGCACGGCGACCACGTAGTCGTGGATGCCGATGCGCGGGAGCGCAAGATGAAGTTCGCCGTCTCGCGTGCCGTCGCCGGCAAGCACCCCAAGCAGCCTGCGGGCGCACGTTGAATCAGCCACGGATTTGCACGAATCGACACGGAACAGAAGCAAGGTCCGTCGGATCGGTGTAAATCTGTGGCTTTTTTTGCTGATATGCTGGTGCCGCATTCGTGGCTTGAGCGATAATCCGTTCGCAATTCTCACGGCGATCGTGGCGCCGGCGGTTCTGACCAACGCCTGCTCGGTGCTTGCGCTGGGCACCAGTAACCGTATCGCGCGGGTGGTGGACCGAACGCGGGTGGTGAATGCGGAACTGGCCGCACTTTCCGCCGGCAGTCCTGTGCTCGACGATCTCAATGGTCAATACGAACGCCTGCGTTTGCGTGCGCAACTGCTGCTCCGGGCCTTGCGCATCATCTATGCAGGGCTTGGCGGCTTCGCCGCGTCAGCGCTGATCTCGGTGGTCGGGGCGGTTATCACCTACACTGCGAGCCAGTTGACGTTTTGGATCGCGGGAGGACTCGCTCTGGCCGTCGGGATCTTCGCCGTGGGTGCGCTAGTGAGCGGATGCACGCTGATGGTGCGCGAGACCAGACTTGCGCTGCTGAGCCTCAGTGAGGAAGAGGCATTGGCACGGAAAAGGCACCAGGCGCGCGTTCAGACCGCCGGACCCATTTGAAAGACATGTCCCGGATTTACACGCAGGCGGATCGAAAACAACATCCGTCGGAACACATGTGAAGCCGTGCCGTTTTATGCTGTGATGCCGACGCCGCTGCGCGACAGGCGCTCCAGAGTAACCGAAGGGCAGATGGCGTTGTGGATATAGTTCATGAGATTGGTAGCCACGCTGCGGATCACTTTCTCGACGTTGGGATCGAGGCAGCGACCGTCCTTGTCAAAGACCCTCTGAACATTCGGGATCGAGATCGGCAGCGGCAGCACGATGGCGCCGATGTGCGCGCACACGCTCCGCAGCTGCTCCAGGGATTTGATCGCACCGATCGTTCCAGCGGCTACGCCGAGAAGAGCCACCGGCTTGGTCGAGAGCACCGAGGGAAATCCCAGGTTCTCGATCACCAGTTTCATCACGCTGGAAAAGCCTCCGTGATATTCAGGTGTAACGAGCACCACGCCGGTGGCATTGCGGACCAGTTTCTGCAGCGTGCTGGTCGCGGGTGAATTCGAACTTGTGCCGGGAAAGGGCAACTGCCATTCCGCCGGTTTTACCACATCCACGTGCACCCTCGGATCAGTGTGCTTTTTGAGCTCGTCCACTACCAGTGCCGAAGCCATGGCGGTGTAATTCCCCGGCCGCACACTGCCGTTGATGACTACGATTCGGATGCCGTTCTCGTCCATACAGGATCCTACATCATGCTGCTTCTCTACACGTGGTCAACGGAGTTATGCCAAGTCGAACAGCAGAATCTCCGACCCATCCTGTGTGCCGGCGATAACCAGTTGCTGCTCGTTGCTGATGGCGGCGCCGTCCCCCTGTTCCAGGCGGGTACCATTCAACTCCACCGCACCGCTTGCCACTTGGAGC
>DASQXC010000046.1:0-4883 GCA_035639935.1 Terriglobales bacterium | reverse complement strand
GATCGGTCGCAATCTGCTCGTTGCGGCTGCGCCCGCTGTGCAGCTTGTATCCGACTTCGCCGATGATGGCAACGAGCTGTTTTTCGACGAAGTGATGAATGTCCTCCGCTTCTTTGTCCTGGAGAAACTCCGGACTTGCTGACTGCTGGCCGATTTGCTCCAGGCCACAAAGCATCAAATCCAGCTCCGCCTGCGAAAGCACGCCGGCGGCGGCCAAGTCCCGGGCGTGAGCGCGGCTAGCCGCGAGTTCTTCGTGAATCAGGCGGCGGTCGAATGGGAACGACCGCTGCCAGCGCTCGAACTCGGGATCGAGGGGCTGCCGGAACCTGCCGCCCCACATCTTCATTTCGTGACCTCCGTACGCTGGGGTGTGTGAGCGCGGGCACGCGCCCGCGCGGGCAGCCCCAGAATGCGAATGAACCCGGCCGCGTCCTTCTGGTCATAATTGTCGCCCATGGTGAACGCGGCCAAGTCGGTGTGATACAGCGAGTATTCCGACTGCCGGCCGCTGATGGCGATGTTGCCTTTGTAGAGGCTGAGGCTCACGCTGCCGGTGATCTCGCGCTGCGTCTGGTTGACGAACACGTCGAGCGCCTCACGCAGGGGTGTGAACCAAAAGCCGTAGTACACGAGCTCCGCATATTTGAGCGCGACCTGCTGTTTGTAGTGCATCAGATCACGGTCAAGGCAGAGTGCTTCCAGTTCGCGATGCGCGGTTAGCAGCAGCGTGCCCCCTGGGGTCTCATAGCAGCCGCGCGACTTTATGCCGACGAAGCGGTTCTCAACCAAGTCCACCCGCCCGATGGCATTGCGCCCGCCAATCTCATTTAAAAGTTCCACTAACGAAACCGGATCGAGCCGCATGCCATTCACCGATGCCGGTGTCCCCTGCTCGAAGCCGATGGTGACCTCTTCTTCTTTTTCGGGCGCGTCTTGCGGCGAGCGCGTCAGCATCCAAGTGCTGGCGAGTGGCGCGTTATTCGGATCTTCAAGTTCGCCGCCTTCGTGGCTCAGGTGCCAAAGGTTCCGGTCGCGGCTGTGGATCTTGCCACGGCTGGCTGCGACAGGAATGCCGCGCTGCGCAGCGTAATCCAGGCAGTCCTCGCGCGATTTTAGGCTCCATTCCCGCCAGGGTGCGATCACCTTGAGCTCGGGGGCGAGCGCCTGGTAAGCCAGCTCGAAACGCACCTGATCGTTGCCCTTGCCGGTGCAGCCGTGGGCAACAGCGGTGGCGCCGAAGCGACGGGCGGCCTCGACCTGATGCTTGGCGAGAACTGGCCGGGCCAGCGAAGTGCCTAGCAGATACTTGTGCTCGTACACCGCGCCAGCGCGTAGCGCGGGAAAAACATAGCCCGTGAGGAACTCCTCCCGCAGATCCTCGACCACCACCTCCGACGCGCCGGTCTTGTAGGCCTTGTTGACGACCGCTTCGAGATCGTCGCCCTGGCCGACATCGCCAATAAACGCGATCACCTCGTAGCCATAGTTCTCCTTCAGCCACGGGACGATGATGGACGTATCGAGGCCTCCGGAGTACGCGAGCACCACTCTTTCAGGCATGAGAACCCCTGGTCATGAAGCATTGGGCAGCGCCGCCCAGCACCAACAGCAGCACCGCCTTCTGGACGTGCAGACGATTCTCCGCCTGGTCGAAGACGGCGGACTGCGGCGAATCGATCACCGCGGCAGTGACTTCCTCGCCGCGATGCGCCGGAAGGCAGTGCATGAACACGGCGTGCGGGGCGGCCACCGCGAACAGCGATTCATTGACCTGGTAGGGCGCAAAGATAACCCGCCGCTCGGCCGCCTCGTGCTCCTGGCCCATACTGGCCCAAACATCGGTGTAAACGGCATCGGCGCCGGCCACAGCTGAATACGGATCATTGGTGATTTCGATGCTGGCGCCAGTGCGGGCGGCGATCACCAGCGCGCGCCCGATAATATCCGCCTTCGGTCCATAACCCGGCGGACTGGCGGCCGTGATGCTGCTGCCCAGACAAGCGGCGGTCAATAGCAGGGAGTGCGCCACGTTGTTGCCATCGCCCACATATGCCAGGCGCAGAGCCCTGAGATCGCCGAACTTCTCTTGCAAACTGAAAAAGTCGGCCAGCGCCTGGCAGGGGTGCTCGATATCACTCAGCGCATTGATGACGGGGATAGTGGCATGCTCGGCCATGCCGGTGATGGTGGAATGCGCTAAGGTGCGCAACACGACCACGTCCACCCAGCGCTCCAAGTTATGGGCGATGTCGCTGAGGGATTCGCGCGCCCCCAGCGGTGCCGCAGTCTGGTCCACGAACATCGAGGTCCCGCCCAAAGCGGCCATCCCAGCTTCGAACGTCAGCCGAGTGCGCAGCGACGGCTTCTCAAAGAACATTGCCATCTGCTTGCCGATGAGCGCGCCGCGAAACTCCGCAGGACGCGCCTTCACCAACTCCGCCAGCTCAAGGATAGTACTCACCTCTGCGGGCTCCAGATCGGCGACGGACACGAGGTCGCGATTTTCCAGCGCCCTGACATTGAAGGGGATGACCGTCTGTGCCGTGGTAGGTCGCGCAACGGTTAAAGTGCTCACTGATGGCTCCTTCCAGCAGGGGTTGACAGTTTGGCCGATTTCCGTAGCGATATCAGGACCGAATCTAGGGCGGCGATAGCCTGGTCCACGTGTTTGCGCTGAATTATGAACGGCGGCAGGAAGCGCAGCACGGTATCGCGGGTGCGATTGAGAATGACGCGGCGCTTCAGCATGCCGAGATGGACTAACTTTGCCAAATCGGCCGATTCGAGCTCGGCGGCCAGCATCAGCCCGCAGCCGCGGACTTCGCGGATCGAGGCATGCCGCTCCTGAAGCTCCAGCAATTGCTCGCGGAAGTATTCGCCCACTTGGCGCACGTGCGCGAGCAGGCCTTCACGCTCGATCGTATCGATTACCGCGATCGCGACAGCGCAAGCCAAGGGGCCGCCTCCGAACGTGGTTCCGTGCATGCCGGGCCGGATTGCACGGGCGACGGCGTTGGTAGTCAGCAGCGCCCCTAACGGCAGGCCGGCTGCCAGCGGCTTGGCGATGGTCAACAGATCCGGCATGATGCCGTGCTGTTGATAGGCAAACCAGCTCCCAGTGCGGCCCAATCCGCACTGGATCTCGTCGAGCATCAACAGCGCGCCATATCGCGTAGCCAGCGCGCGCGCCGCCTGCAGGAACTCTCTGGTAATCGGCTTGATCCCGCTTTCGCCCTGGATGGTCTCAATTCCAACCGCGCACACCGTGGGGTCGAACTTGCGCTCCAGATCGCGCACTTCATTGGCACGCACGAAGCGCACCCCAGGAACCAGCGGCTCGAAGGGCTCGCGATACTTGATGGTCGCCGTGGTGGAGAGCGATCCAAAAGTACGCCCATGGAAGGAGTCCTCAAGTGCGAGAATGCGCCAGGGCGGGTGCGCACCGTTCTTGCTGTTGGCGCGCGCATAGGCGCGAGCAAACTTTAGCGCCGCCTCCCAGGCTTCGGTACCGCTGTTGCAGAAGAACGCCCGGTCGAGACCGGAAATGCGCGTCAGCCGCTTGGCTAATTCGGCTTGATAGTCGTGGTAGAAAAGGTTTGAGACGTGGATCAGCTTGTCACCCTGCTGGGCGAGCGCCTTGCGAATAGCGGGATGGCCATGGCCGAGAGCGTTGACTCCAATACCGCTCAGCAAATCGAGGTAAGGGCGACCGGCATCGTCATACACGTACACGCCCTGCCCTTTGCGCAACAGCAGCTTATAGCGGTCATAGGTAGGAACCAGCAGCGAGGCTTCAGCGCGCATCACGGAGGCCAAGCTCATGCCAGCATCACCTCCGTGCCCAGGTCCACGCGGCTGAAGCACAGTTCGGGCAGAACTTCAGAGTGCGCCGCCGGCAGGATGCGCACGCGGCCGACGCCGGAGCGCAGCGCGTGCTGGCATGCCTCCAGCTTGGGCAGCATTCCGCCGCTGATCACCGAAGCGCGCTCCAACTGCAGCGCCTTCTGCAGGTCGAGCCAGCGGATGACAGTACCATCGGCATCCTTGACCCCCGGAACGTCGGTCAGGAAGACCAGCGCGTCGGCATGGCAGGCCACGGCGCACGCCGCCGCCATCTGGTCGGCATTGATGTTGTAGTACTCGCCGTCAGACCCGAGAGCGACACTGGAGATCACGGGGATGCCACCGTTTTCCCAGATTGCTTCGATCCAGCGAGGGTCCACCGAGCAGATCTCCCCGACGAAGCCCAGTTCATGTCCGTTGGCCCGCTTCTTGCGGGCCCGGAATGAGGCGCCATCGCCGCCGCAGAGGCCCACCGCCGGCTGGCCAAGGCAGTTGATCGCAGCAACCAGCATCTTGTTCACGCGCCCGGCCAGCACCATCACGGCGACATCACGGGTTTCGGAATCCGTTACCCGCAGGCCGTCGATGAATTCGCTGGTCTTGCCAAGTTGCTTGAGCGTACGTGTCAGAGCCGCGCCGCCGCCGTGACCGACCACCACCTTGTGGCCTTCGCGCGCCATTTCGGTGATCGCCAGGGCGCACTTGTGCAGCAGGTCGCTGTCGTCCATGGCCGCGCCGCCGATTTTGATAACGATTCTCAATTCAATCCCTCGCGCTCATCCCAGCCGTACATCAGGTTCATGTTCTGGATCGCCTGCCCGGCTGCGCCTTTGACCAGGTTGTCCAGGCAGGAGACGATCACGAGCCGTTCGCCTTCCGGGCTCAGGCAGAAGCCAACATCACAGAAATTGGAATGGGTTGAGAACTGGATCTGCGGCAGCTTGCCCCGCGGGTACACGCGCACCCACGCCGCGCCGGCGTAGAAATCACGGAAGGACCGTTCGAGCTCAGCGGCTGGCATCGGCTGACGCAGGCGGACA
>DASQXC010000045.1:0-5422 GCA_035639935.1 Terriglobales bacterium | reverse complement strand
TGGGATTTGACGACGGATACCTCGCCCGCCGTCCCGGCATCGAGCGCGACGTGACTGCCAAGAAACGCTAAAACCTGATCAGATACCCCCTCCCTCCGGCATCACGCAGAATCAACAACTTACGCACTGTTAACAGTCTCGAACAGGCGATCTAAAGGACTTACACGTAAATACAGTCATCGAAAGGAGTTCCCGTCAAACAAAGGACTTGCGGGCCCGGCTTCAACGCTATAATCCAAGTTGTGGGCCGGACACGGTTCCATATCGGCACGATTCCGGCTGCTGCGGTGGAGGCAGATACGCTTCACTGGGCCCGATCCGGACTGTTCCGCGCTTGCGGCCTCCGCCCAAGCTATACCGGGCTTCCGCCCGGGCGCAAGGTCACCGAAGGACATGGCCGGACAGACGGGCGGCGCACGCCAATACGATCCCACATGATTGGGTTTGAAAAACGGATCACATTTTACCCTGCCGCGGCACGCCTTTCGCGATGCCCCATTGGGAGTGAGCTATGGACTCGCCAAAATCCTAGAACAAGCTCGGCTTGGCTGAGGCAGCCAGGTAAGCGGCCGACGAGAGTTGAGCCACCCGTCTACTCGCATCATGCGTCGGCTCATGATTCGTGAACTATAATTCCAGCAGTTTCCCGACCCAACGAGCGCCTTGATGCACACCGTACGGCCACGCCGGCGAATGGCACCTTCCAGTGGGACTGAATACTGGTTGAAGTTGGCAGCGGCTTTCGCCGCTTACTGGGCGGCGGGTAAGCTGGGGCTGGCGGCGCCGTTCACGAATACCAACGTATCACCTGTGTGGCCTGCATCGGGTGTGGCTCTGGCCGTTCTGCTCCGTTGGGGCGTGCGGTTTTGGCCGGGCATTACGCTGGGTGCATTCCTTTTCAATTTTTTCAGCCCTATACCCCATGCAGCCGCCTTCCCGATCGCACTCGGCAATACCCTCAGCGCAGTCGTGGGCACCCTCGTCCTGCAAAGAATTGGGTTTCGCACATCGCTGGAGCGGCTGTCAGATGTACTTGCTCTTATGGGCATCGGAGCCCTCATGAGCCCGATCGTCGCCGCTTCAATAGGCGTGACGGGTCTGTTCCTTTCTGGGGCGGCACCGTGGTCCTCCTTCGCGCGGGCATGGCTGGTGTGGTGGATGGGAGATGCAATGGGAGTCCTTATCGTAGCTCCGCTTCTCCTCAAAGCGCCTCGCATCAACCGCTCGCTCAAGAGCGTTCTCGAAGCTGCTCTGCTCCCGATTCTACTGGCGCTGGCGACGTTGCTGGTATTTGACAACCGAATCGGTCTAAATCCGAGTGATGACGCACTGGCGCTAATTGTCTTTCCATTCGTCATCTGGGCCGCGATCCGGTTCCAGGTGGGTGGCGCAGCAGTTGCAGCCGCGGTGGTGGCTGTCATTGCCGTCTGGGAGACTGCCAACGGGAGCGGCCCATTCGTCAGGTTTACCGCACTTCAGGACGCGCTCTTCTTGCAACTGTTCCTGGCTTTGGTGTCCGGCACCGGCCTAGTTATCGCGGCCGTGATGAGCGAGCGGGTGAAGGCCGAAGATGCACTACAGACGGAACAGGCGTTGCGGATAGCGACAGCGGCGCTGCAGGAGAGCGAGCAGCGATTTCGGACCATGGCGGAAACGGCTTCGGACGCGGTATTCACGATCGATACGAACAGCACCATTCTTTTCGTGAATCAGGCAGCCGAGCGGACGTTCGGCTACACGGTCGAAGAAATGCAGGGGCGTGAGTTAACAATGCTCATGCCGGAGTACTACCGTGCCCTCCATCAAAGGGCCGTGGGACGCTACCTCGCGACACACGAGCGGCACCTGGATTGGTCGAGTGTGGAATTGCCGGGCTTGCATAAGTCGGGCAGAGAAGTTCCTTTAGAGCTCTCGTTTGGCGAGTTTGTCGCGCACGGAAGGCACCTGTTCACTGGCTACGCACGTGACATCACCCAGCGGAAGCGGGCAGAAAGGCGTCTGGCCACCCAGCACGCGGTTACCCGCGTATTGGCAGAGTCCGATGATCTTGTGACCGCAGCGCCCAAAATACTCCAGAGCGTGTGCGAGTGCCTGGGGTGGGAGATGGGAGCAATATGGCTCGTGGATCCACGAGCGCAGGTACTTCGTTGCCTGGAAGTGTGGCACCAGCCGCTAGCCCACATGACCGAATTTGTAGTCGGCACCCGGGAGCGAACATTTGCGCCCGGCATCGGGCTGCCAGGGCGTGTATGGAGCTGCGGAGCGGCTGCTTGGGTTCCGGATGTCACCGCAGATTCAAACTTCCCGCGGGCTGCCGTAGCTGAACGGGCGCAATTGCATGGAGCTTTCGGTTTTCCCATCCGGGCGGCAGACCAGATCCGCGGTGTGGTGGAATTCTTCAGCAGCGAAATTCGAGAACCCGATCCAGAGCTCCTTCGGATGGCTGATGCGCTCGGAACCCAAATAGGAGAACTCCTGCAGCGAAAGGAGGCAGAGGCCGCGCTGCGTTCGGCGGAGAAACTGGCCGCGGCGGGGCGGCTGGCAGGCACTATTGCCCACGAGATAAACAACCCGCTTGAGTCAGTGACAAACATTCTTTATCTACTCAGGATAGAGCCATCCCTGACGGAAACCGGCCGGCAATATGCAAAAACCGCGGAGATGGAGCTGGCGAGAGTTGCGCAGATTGCACGACGGACGCTGACCTTCTACCGGGAGAGTTGGAATCCCGCTCCGGTGAATATTCCTGAATTGCTAAATGGCCTCGTGCAAACTTACTCGCAAAAAATCGCTGCCGGTCGTGTCAGCGTCGAAAGGCGGTTTCGATCTGACAGCACGATCAGTGCGCTGGGCGACGAGCTACGGCAGGTCTTCTCGAATTTGCTGATAAATGCGCTCGATGCGATGGAGAACGGGGGCACTCTTACCCTTTGTGTGTATGCAAGCCGCAATTGGTGTACCGGCAGACGGGGCGTGAGGGTGCTCGTAGCGGACACCGGCCCGGGGATACACGTGCAGGATCGGAAGAGGCTTTTTGAACCGTTCTACACCAGCAAGAAGCAGACAGGTACCGGGCTTGGCCTGTGGATCGCAAGGGAAATCGTCCAGAAGCATGGCGGCACCATCCGGGTGGCGAATCGCCTCTCCGCCCGGTTAGTCGGGAGCTGCTTTGCGGTATTCTTGCCCGATGACGCTTCCGAACAACTGCTTCTGGCAGCGAGTCGAGCTACCGGTCGTTGAACTGGGGGCGACCCGACCCTACTGGATCTTCAGCGTCTTGTTATCGTATTTGACGAGGCCGTTCTGCAGGTTTTGGCGTTGCACGTCGGCGTCGGAATAGGTTCGCGCGGCCCGTCTCAGGCCCTGGGCCGCAGTTGTTGCCTGCACGGGGCTGGCGGTCTGTTCCGCTGAGCGGAAATAGGTCCACGCCTGGCGTGAGGCTTCAGGCTGGGGACGCATCGGTTCCACGCGTCCCATTGGCATTTCTGGGGCGAGAGCATTCACTGCAGAGGAAATCACCGGGACTCCCCCACCGGAGTACCAAACTGGCACGGTGTGAACCGCGTCGAGATTGTCGGAGACCTCAGAAAGTGTGGAATTGGTTGCGCCAGCGAACAGTCCCCCGGTGGCGTTGGTCGCCCCTGCCGGATTCGCAGAAGCCGTTGCGAACGACAGCATTGGGGTTGTGATCAGCGGGATATAGGGCCCGCAGCCGTAAGGGCAATATCCCGCAAAGCCTCGGATCGCGTTCTGGCACGAACCCGCGGCGGACAACAGCAGAATGGCGTAGATTACTTTGAGCGGACGCATATGGTCTCCCCCGGGATAACCGTGCTTGTAGCAGCTAGCGTTCCATTTATTTCTTGCTCGTGTTTCAGCCGATATCTGCCGAGGATTTCGTTTGTCTTGGAACGCTCCGATAGCTGGGAGCTGCAAAGAGTTGCGCAGAAAATGCAGGCGAGTGTCTAGGTCAGGAAACTGGTCTAAAAGGCCTCCGATTGACTCCGGGCCTGTCTCATAAATGTTTCTCAAGATTCTAGGCCGACAGCGGTTAAAAGAGACTGTCCACTCTTTCGCCAGCTTAGCGGGCTTGGTCTTTGGTCGACCTCTGTCCCACGGCTTTGCGCCGTGGGCTACGTTCTGGCGCGCGCTTCGCGCGCTCTCACGAGCCGATGTAGCGCGCGTACAAGCTGCGGGCGAGGGCGGGGTCGGTGGTGCCTTTGATGATGGCGCGCCCGTCGGGGAACAGGGTCAGCTCATAATCCCCGCGCCAGAACTTCAGCACGAAATTATTGTGACGAACCGTCCCGTGCGGTTTCAGGCGCTCGCTCATTTCGTTGAAGTCGATGGGACGCTCGCGTTCGTGGATCTGCACGGAATTGCGCCCACACAGGGTAATCTGCGGCCGTCCCTTCCCTTCCAAGTAAAGGAACTCGCGTTTAGCGCAGGTCTGGCAATCGGCGCGAGGACGTGCGGTGGAAATCTCCGAGCGCTGGTTGGTCCACACATCAAAGGAGAACAGCGTGCAGCGCAGCCGGTCGCGTGCTCCTACCAGCAGCTTTAAAGCTTCGGTCGCCTGAATAGACGCGACGAAGTTTACGGCAGAGTTCAAGATTCCCGCAGTGTCGCAAGTCTCGAGGATGCCGCGAGGCGGGGCAGGAAAGACGCAAGCCAGGCACGCGGTCTCGCCCGGCAGTATGTTCATGGTTACTCCGTAGCTGCCCACAGCCGCCGCATAGATCCAAGGCACACCCTGCTGTACGACGTAATCATTGATCAGATAACGGGTCTCGAAGTTGTCGGTGCCATCGAGCACGAGATTGGCATTGGCCAGCAGAGCGTCTATGTTGGCGGGGGTGAGGTCGGCGACCTCGGGCTCGACCACGATTTGCGAGTTAAAGGTGGCGATCTTGCGGGCGGCTGCAATGGCTTTGGGGATCGACTCTGCTGCGTCCTGCTCGTCAAACAGTGACTGGCGCTGGATGTTGCTCGGCTCGACGTAGTCGCGGTCGGTGATGCGCAATGTGCCCACGCCGGCCCGCGCCAGCAGAGACGCCACAGCGGACCCGGTGGCGCCGCAGCCCACCATGACCACCCGGGCGGCAGCCAGCCGCCGCTGGCCCTCCGCACCAATTCCGGGGAACAGCACCTGACGTGAGTAGCGTTCCTCCGGAGTCATGGGCATGACTGCGTCCAGCCATTATTATAGGAAGTCGCTCTTCGATGGCCGGCAGAGAGGCGGGTTGGCCGGAACACTTCAGCATGCCAGCATCCGGCACGTGGTGGTTTGCAAGTACAACGAGACCAGCAGGAGCACACATCCTATAAAGCATCGGGACGGCAGAAAGATCCTATAACTTCAGCAAGCGAAAACCGGGATTGCCGGGGATTCTGCGTTTGTGTCTGACGAGAACAAAAGCAA
>DASQXC010000044.1:0-2614 GCA_035639935.1 Terriglobales bacterium | reverse complement strand
ATGAACATCCTGCTGGCCATCGCGCTGCTCACCGGCGTTTTCATGGTGCGCTATGAGCACCCATATTTTCTCGATCAGCCGGCCGTGATCGGCTGGGTACTGGAGAATTCGGCAGCGGCTAGAGCGGGATTCCAGCCCGGTGACCGCATCGTGCGCATCGGCAACACCCAGTCGCCGACCTGGGAAGATGTAGAAGCAAAAGTGATGCTCAACCCGGGACAGCCGCTCGACGTCGCCATCCAACGCGGCGGGCAGATCCTCAACAAGACCATCATCCCCGATAAGCAAGGACAAGAAGAGTACGGAGTGCTCGGCGGTTGGGTGCCGCAGGAGCCAAACATCGTCAGCGAGCTTGAACCCAACATGCCTGCGGCCCAGGCAGGCATGAAAGTTGGGGATGAGGTGGTAGCCGCTAACGGAGTGGCGATGCGCTCGATGCGGGCGCTGATCCATTACTTGCAGCAGAACCAGGGCAAGCCGCTCGATCTGGCAGTGGTCCGTAATGGCCAGGAGTTGCACTTCAATGTCACTCCCGTCCTTTGGCACAATGTCCGCGGTGACGCGCAGTGGCGCTTGGGATTCATCTCCAACCCGGTGCATGTGGACAAACTGGGCTTTACCGGCGCTCTCGCCAAGTCCTTCGAGACCAACAAGCGTTACTCGGTGCTGATCTTGGAGTTGGTGCGTAAGCTGGCCGCGCGCAAGGTTTCGATGAAGCAGATTGACGGGCCCATCGGCATCGCGCGCGCCTCCGGCGAGGCCGCCCGCCAGGGCTGGATGCCCCTGTTCGCGCTCATGGCTGCTATTAGCCTGAATCTTGGCATCTTCAATCTATTCCCGATTCCCATCATGGATGGCGGGGTGATCCTCCTGCTGGCCATCGAAAGCGTGATGCGGCGCGACATCAGCACGAAGATTAAGGAACGCATCTACCAGGCAGCCTTCGTCTTCCTCATCTTGTTCGCGGTGGTGGTGATATATAACGATATCGGCAAAGCCCTGCCCGGCTTGGCCAAGTTCCTGCCGTAAATCAAAACCAAGGTTCGGGAAGACGAGTGCCTGCAAGGGCGCTTTTCTGAAAACTCGCATCCCACATTCGTGCCATTCTGGCTTTCAATCACGAGCATGCGCGGCCATCGACTTGCTGCCGTACTTCTTTGCTTGCTGCGGTTGCTCGGCTCGCACGCTAACTCACAGGTCGCGCCACACAAATCCCAAGTTCGCCCTTTCGTGGTGACGGTGACCGACGAGAATGGTGTAGCCGTTTCTAGCGCCCGTGTTTCATTGCAGTCCTCGACGCAGGGCCAGCCAAATTTCTCCATGACGGATTTTGCCGGGCACTGCCGATTCCAGGTCGTGCCTGGCACGTATCAGCTCCGGGTTGGGAAGGTGGGCTTCTACGAAACCATTCTGCCAGAAGTCCATTTGGGTGAAACGACAAACATGGATGTGGCGCTTTCTCATCTGCAGGAAGTTCGTGAGGAGGTGAACGTAATAGAGTACGTGCCTGCGATCGACATGGCCCACACCGCGAACCAGGAAAAGCTCACGGCAGCCGACGTCATCAACATTCCATACCCGACCACGCGAGACTATCGCAATGTCCTGAATTACATGCCGGGAGTGGTTCAGAGCGCCGATGGCCAGCCACACGTCGCCGGTTCCGAAACGTACCAGACAACTGCTCTGCTGGATGGGTTCAACGTAACACAGCCCGCGAATGGACAACTGCTGCTGCGGGTCAGCACCGACGCCATCCGCTCCCTTAACCTCGAAACCAGTCGCTACTCGGCCGAATATGGCAAAGGCTCAGGCGGCGTGCTCGACATCAACACTGCTATCGGCGATGACCATTTCCGTTTCGTTGCCACCGATTTTGTCCCTTCGCTGCAGAATAAGAAGGGCATCACGCTGGACAAGATCGATCCGCGCCTGACGGTTTCCGGACCGTTGCACAAAGGCAAGGCATGGTTCTTCGATGGAGCCGACGGGGAATACGACAACATCATTTTCACCGAGCTGCCCGACGGCGCCGACCGCGATGTCCTCTGGCGTGTCGGTAACCTTGCCAAGGTGCAGGCCAATCCCACGCCGCGGAATATCATCACTACTGATTTGCTGTACGACCACACCCATGACCAGCACGCCGGCTTCTCGCCCCTGAATCCACAGCCAGCAACCCCAGTCATGGATGCACCCGTTTACCAGGGCAGCCTAAAGGAACAGTACTCACCTCCCGGGGGCGAACTGCTGGAAGCAGGATTGGGCTTTAACCGGTACGATCTGAGCGTGGTCCCACGCGGTGTAGCACCTTATGTCATCACCCCTGAGAAGGCGGAGGGCAACTACTACCTCACCGCCTACACCGAAGCAGACCGCCTGCAGTTCTTCGCCAATTTCTATCTGCCAGCGCAACAGTGGCATGGTCGGCACGAGTTCAAGATAGGAATCGATGCCGACCATCTGCGCTATGCCTTCAGTTTTCTCCGGCGGCCAATCACGTTTTTGAGGGAGGAGGGCACAGTCAGTCGGACTTCGGAGTTCCCCGGAGCCCCTGCCTCGGAAAGACACAACACTGAGCTGAGCGGGTACGCACAGGACCGCTGGTCGCCTG
>DASQXC010000043.1:0-11118 GCA_035639935.1 Terriglobales bacterium | reverse complement strand
CATCCAGTTGATGAAGCGTGACAGCAGCAAATTTCTGCTCATCTCGATCGACCCACAACGGGCGGAGACGGAGGGCGTCAGCATTCGCCTATGGGACTTCCTCTTCTATGCGTCCTTCGGGTTCGTGGTTACCTCGTCGGTAGCCATTGCGGGCGTGCTGCTGGTGTTTTGCTACCTGATTGTGCCCTCGGTGGGCGCGATGCTGTTTGCCGACAAGATCGGCAAGCGGCTGGCCATCGGCTGGATCATGGGCACGCTGGTCTCGGCCTTAGGGGTTTATCTGTCGGTGGTGGTTGACCTTCCCACCGGCGCAACCATTGTCTGCACCTTCGGCGGTGTGTTGTTTGTCATGTTTCTGCTGCACCTCGTTGTCCAGCATCGCAGGACCAAGGCCATTCAACTCGCGGAATCATCGCAGCGTGAGCGGTCACTCGAATTGCACAAGTGAAGCCACAGAGGCACAGAGATGCGGAGGACAACTGGTCCCAACGACCTCTGTGACTCTGTGCCCCGTGGCCAACAACTCCGTCGAGCTGCGCTATATTGTTAATGTCGTAGTGTGCCTGGTGATCCGTTTTCCCCGAGCGAAAATCTGGCTTGCGGCCTGTCTGGCGAGTTCGCTGCTGGCTTTAGGCTGCGGCAAGCGATCCGGCAAGGCGAAAGAGTATGCCTACGTTTCGGCGCCAGAGGCCTTCCTGCGCGACCAGGTCGCGACCGTCTTCAAGAAAGTGGGAAAACTGCAGAACGGGGATCGCGTGGAGGTGCTGGAGAAATATCGGCGCTTCGTGCGCGTGCGCACCGACGCCAACGAGGTGGGCTGGATCGAGCAGCGGTACCTCACCGGGGCGGAAGTCTACGAGCAGTTCCAGAAGCTGGCTGCCGAGCACGCCGCCGATCCGGTGCAGGCGCCTGCCACTACGCGCTTCGCCACCAATCTGCACGTCACACCGGACCGCGAAGGCGAGCACCTTTATCAGTTGAAAGACGGTGTGAAGCTCGAACTGCTGGCGCGCGCCACCTCAGAAAAGCCTGCGAGCGCTGCACAGCCCACGCCGGTTGTTGCCAGGAAGGGCAAGGAGAAGGAAGGATTGCCGTCGAAGCCGATGGAAGACTGGTGGCTGGTGCGGGTGCCGCCGGCGCCCGGCGGCTCCGCGCCGCCGCGCGTGGGATGGCTGCTGGCTCGCATGGTGGACCTGGATGTGCCGATAGAGATTGGGCAGTACGCCGAGGGCCAACGCATCATCGCCTTTTTCGTACTCAACCAGGTGGAAGACCTCGACAAGCAGGTCCCCCAATATTTGGTGGCGCTCAACGAGCCGCACGATGGCATGCCTTTTGACTACAACCAGATCCGCATATTTACTTGGAACGTGAAGAAGCACCGG
Source organism: Terriglobales bacterium (assembly GCA_035639935.1). Taxonomy (GTDB): domain Bacteria; phylum Acidobacteriota; class Terriglobia; order Terriglobales; family Acidobacteriaceae; genus JAHFUA01. The sequence goes on along the minus strand of DASQXC010000043.1, from coordinate 9,733 downwards.
TACGAAACCGCCTATCGCGAGCGCAAGTTGCAGGGAGTCCTACCGATCCGCGTGGGACAGCAGGAGTTCGAGAAAGAAGGCAAGTTGCCGGTTTTCGTGCTGCGGGTGAAGGATGATGCCGGCAATGTCGATGTCCGCACCTATAAGCTGAATGGCGTGATGGTGCGGCGTGTGCTCCCGCCCGGTGAAGAGAAGACGCCTTCTGCACCAGCGCCGGTGCGCCGCAAGCGCCGCTGAGATCTTGGACCTTATCACTTCGCAGGCATCAATCCTTGGCAAATCTGAATCACAAACCCGAAGGGGATTTATGGCGGAGAAGGTGAAGAAGCTCAACTTGCAGCGGGACTACAAGAAATACCTCTACTTCATCGACGGCGAGGGCAATATCCGCCGTAAGCCGAAGTCGGGCGAAGGAGACGCCGAGGTGTTGGTCGAGCACGCCGTGGACCGCGACAATAAGTATCTCTACTTCATCGACAAAGATGGCGACGTGGCCCGGTCTCCACGTGCTGCCCGGGGGCGTACCCGCAGCGCCGCGTGAGTCTGCCCAATGCTGGTATTTCGCGACGGCCGCCAGCCCATAAACGGGCGGGAGTTGATCTTCAAACTCCTTTCTGGTCTGCGTCCACTTTCGTCAACAACTCCACCTAGCAATTCCATACTCGATGCATTGTTGTGCGCCGGGGAGTTGGAGTGTGCACTGGCAGATGCGCGGGACCCGAAGGCAGAACTGGCGGGGGAGATTACCGACAAGCTGGCAATGGCGCTGGTCGCCGGCCGTGGCGCGCGGACTGATGAGCTTGAACGGAAGATACACGCATTCGCTGTTCCCGACAGGCTGAGCCTCTCGCGACCGGAAGGGTTTTCTTATTACGCACTGCATCCGCTGGACTTTGCTGCGTTGTCGGCTTCGATGCCGTTGCACACCAGGCGAGTCGCGGTTGTCGGTATCCGCAGCATCGGAAGCACGCTCAGCGCGGTGGTGGTGGCAGAGATCCGAAAGCGGAGGCTCGCGGCGGAGCGGATCACCGTGCGACCCAGCGGACATCCGTGGGACCGGAGGCTGGACCTCACAGCATTCGAGCGCGATTGGATCAATCGTCAAAACGACGCTCAGGCGGAGTTCTGGGTCGTGGATGAAGGCCCGGGGCTGAGCGGGTCCTCATTCCTGGCCGTGGGTGAGGCGCTAGTGGGTGCGGGGGTGCCGCACGAGCGTATCGCGTTTCTAGGCAGCGTGCCTCCGAATCTCAATTCGCTGCGCGCACCCAACGCGGCGGTGCGATTGAGCCGATTTCGCTTCTGTCCGATACCTTCATTGCGGCGCGGACCAGCGGAAGCGGCGGTTTGGATCGGCGGCGGCCATTGGCGGAACAAGTTCCTGAACGACGCCGAGTGGCCAGCCCTATGGCCGCAGTTCGAGCGCGCAAAGTTCCTGAGCTCCGACGGCCAAGCACTCTTCAAATTCGAGGGGCTGGGGCGCTTCGGAGCGGAAGTCCGGGAGCGCTCACAGCGGCTCGCCGATGCGGGCTTCGGTCCAGCCGTGGGCGAGGCAGAGGATGGTTACGTGCGATACGAAGTCGTCCCCGGGCGCGTGCCAACATTGGCCGATACCGACGATGTGCTCCAACAGATCGCCCGCTACTGTGCGTGGCGCGCCGAGACTTTTGTAGCCGAGTCGTGTTCGAGCGGCGAACTGGAGCAAATGATACGGACGAATGCACGCGAAGGTCTGGGCGAGGATTTTGACGTCGCGGAACTGGGGATCGAGAAGCCGGTCGTGCCCGATGGCAGGATGCATCCCCACGAATGGCGGCTTACCCGTGAGGGCTGGCTCGTCAAGCTGGACGGCGCCAGCCACGGCGATGATCATTTTTTCCCGGGCCCTACCGACATTGCCTGGGACTTGGCCGGCGCCATCGTGGAATGGCGCCTGCGGCCCGCCGCCGCCGAGTATTTGCTGGAGAGCTATCGCAGAGCCTCCGGAGACAATGCCCGTGCCCGCGTGCCTGGCTTTCTTATGGCGTATGCCCTATTCCACCTGGGATATTGCGCGATGGCAGCCGACAGCGTGCGCGGTACGGATGAGAAAACGCGATTGCGGCGCGACATGGAGCGGTATCGCGCCCTCGCCTCGGAGAATCGTTGCGTTACACCTACTCTGGAAGTGCCCCTATGAGTAGAATTCAGCAATCATATCCACCAAATAACGCTGCTCCTCGAGGGTCAGCTCAGGGAACACGGGCAGCGCCAGCACTTCACGCGCGGCTCGCTCTGCTTCCGGCAGGTCGCCCTCCCGATATCCGAGGTAGGAAAAGCATTTTTGCAGGTGCAGGGGCAATGGATAGTGCACCTGGGTGCCAATACGCCGCGACATCAGAAACGCTCGCAACTCGTCACGACGGCTGGCACGGATCATGTACTGATGAAAAATGTGGTGGGCCTCAGGCGCGGTTTCGAGCAGGCGGACGGGAGCTGTCGAACCGGACAGCAGCCCGGCCTGGGCGAACAAGCGATCATATTCGGCGGCATGTGCGCGGCGCCGAGTATTCCACTGCTCCAGGTGCCGGAGTTTCACCCGCAGCACCGCCGCTTGCAGGGCGTCCAGACGGCTGTTGGCGCCGAGTTCGTCATGGATGTAGCGCTCGCGACTGCCGTGATTGCGCAGCCGTCGGATGCGAGCGGCGATCTCTGCATCAGCGGTGGCCACGCAGCCGGCGTCACCGAAGGCTCCGAGATTCTTGGTGGGATGAAAGCTGAACGCGGCCACTGTGCCCAAGGTCCCGGCGCGTCGTCCGCGCCAGCAGGCGCCGAAAGCTTGGGCTGCATCTTCGATGATCGTCAGCCTGTGCTCGGCGGCAATGCGCTGGAGTGCGTCCATGTCGGCACACTGTCCGTAGAGGTGCACGGGAAGCAGCGCGCGCCACCTGCCGCCACGTGAGCGGCTGACGCGCTGCTCGACCAGAGCGGGATTGAGGTTCAGCGTGCGCGGATCGACATCCACGAGCACAGGGCGCGCGCCCGTGCGCACGATTGCCGTGGCGGAAGCAATGAAGCTGAAACCGGTGGTGATGACCTCGTCTCCTGGTCCGACACCGGCCGCGACTAGCGCCAGCCAGAGTGCGTCGGTGCCGGAAGCGCAGCCCACCAAAAACCGCACGCCCAAATAGGCGGCAGCTTCGCTTTCGAATCCTTCGACCTCGTCGCCCAGGATGAATTGTTGCGATTCGGCGACGCGCAAAAGAGCTTCATCTATCTCGTGGCGGATCTCAGCATATTGCCGCCGCAGGTCGAACTGCGGGACCTCGCCAAGCCGGGTGCTTCGAGCCACAGATTCTGTCACAGAACGCGCGATTGTAGCACTGGGTTGCAGGTGCGGCAGTGGCGGCAGAGCGCTGCCATGGGCCAGCGACATTTCCCATTCTGCAAGGGAACGCCGCAGTTCCTCCAACTCAATCCCGCAGTATGCGCCCGGGTAGTTGGCTAGCTTGCGACTTGCCCGCGCCAGCAACGAACGCGCTCCTGTGATGTTTCCGGTCGAATAATGGTGCAGGCCGACGGCAGCCTGGATCACCGCCTGCAGGAAATCCTTTTCGCGGCCCTGCAATTCCCGCCACACGTCCTCCAGCACTTCGTGGGCATCAAAGAAGCTGCCGGCGTTAAAGAGTTCAACACCGTGCTGGAATTTGGCGGAGTCCACTGGTTCATTCTGACATGAGTGACCAGCGACATTGCTTGCACCTCCATCGGAATTCTGACTGCTGAGTACCGAGTACTTGTTTATCTAGCGCCCGAACAAGGGATAGTGGCTCGAAGCGCCCATGAAGAACAACATGGGGAACGAGATGACGAAGTTAGCCCGCGAGGCGATGAATGCCTGGCGCATCGTGCGGGCAAGCTTGTCGGGCATGGGGCCGGTTGCGGAGGTCTCGCGGGTCCAGGCGATAAGGCGCTTGTTGGCGCGCCACACGATGCCCCACACGTTCAGCAGCATGAACCATCCCAGCCCGCCGCCCACGCCGATCGAGAGCACGCGGTTGTTCTCCACCTGTGAATTCCACTGCAGAAAGATGACAGCGGCGGCAACGAGAACCACGCTAAAGATGACCGCTAGCACGGCTCCTTTGTTCAATGCCCCCGTACCGGCCGTGAGCACGCCCTGCTCGATGACGAAGGCGAGCGTCCACACCAGGAAAAAGCTGCCGAATACACCGCCGGGGCTGTAGCCGTGATTGCGGGCATCTAGCACGGTCAGGCGTGACCAGAAGGCAAAACCGGCAAGCACGGTCACCACGGCGCCCCAGCGAAACCACCACAGCGCGACCGACAGCAGGGTGGGATTCACCTTGGCCTTAGTAGCGGCGTCCATCTGCTGTTGCAGCGGCATGTTCACCACGTTAAAAAAATAGAGCAAGCCGATCCAGGTGATCGCGGCCGCGAAGTGGATCCAGCGCAGGAGGATTTCGTAATTGCTGCCGAAATCGCCAGGAGGATGAAATGGGATACTGAGGGCGAGGCTGGCAGGCATCCGTTCTCCTTGCGTGGCGGGATGGCATCCTTTCACGCGTCCTCCAAGGTGTCAATCCAGCGAGCCACATCCATGCGGGTTGCAAAACGCGTGACTCAGCCGTATCGTACCAGTGGGCCGCTCATAGGTCCCCGAGTTCCGCGTTTTTTGGGCGGTGACCCCTATCTTCGTTGTTCGGGAGATCGGCGATGGAAAAGCCGGCACAGAATATTCAGGACTCCTTCCTTAACAACGCGCGCAAAGACAAGGCGACCATCACCATTTATCTTTTGAGCGGGGTGAAGTTGACGGGACGCATCCGCTCGTTTGACAAGTATTCAGTTGTGCTGGAGAGCAACAACCAGGAGCAACTGATCTTCAAGCACGCCATCTCTACAGTGGTCACGCCGCGCTCGGCACATCCGGTGGAGCGTACAGCACCTATGGAAGCCAAACCGGCCGCCTCCGCGCCGCCGACGGTGTCCGGAGCGACGGCCACTCCTTCCGGCACGGAGGGATAAAGCATCCGCGGTCCCCGCGAAAACCGGCCCACAGGCGGCGCCAAGGTAATGTCTCGCGCCGGCGGCCACCATGAGCGCGCTTTCCTTGTCGGTCTCGACTACCGGCCGCAGCGCGCCAGGCGAGGCAAGCCACAAAGCATTCCGCGCATGTCGCGTGACAGCGCTCTGACTCGCGGAGCTGAAACCGCTCCGAGGGCTTTCAGCCCCGGGGAATGCATGGCCGAGTTGCGGGAACTGGCTACCAGCGCCAGCGCTGAAGTAGTTGGAGAATTCATTCAGACGCGGGAGAAGCCGGACCCGGCCACGCTGGTTGGGCGCGGGAAGCTGGAGGAGATCGCGGGGGCGGCAGCCTCGGCGGGCGCCGAACTGGTCATTTTCGATCACGACTTGTCGCCTTCCCAGCAGCGCAACATAGAAGATGCACTCAACGTACGGGTGATCGACCGCACCCAGCTCATCCTGGACATCTTCGCCCGTCATGCCCGCACCCGCGAAGGGCAGTTGCAGGTTGAACTGGCGCAACTGGAATACCTGCTCCCGCGGCTGGCGGGACGCGGCGTGGAGATGTCACAGATCGCCAGCGCGGCTATGGGCGGGCGTGGACCGATCGGCACTCGCGGTCCCGGCGAGACCCAGATCGAGACCGACCGCCGCAAAATCTTCCGGCGGATCCGCCACATCCAGCAGCAGGTGGAAAGGGTGCGGCGCATCCGTGCGCAGCAGCGCCATCGGCGGGAAGCGGTGCCGGTTGCGACCGTCGCCCTAGTTGGCTACACCAACGCCGGAAAATCCACGTTGTTCAACGCCCTGACACAGGCGAGCGTGCTGGAATCGCCGAGCCTGTTCGCAACCCTCGATCCGACAATCCGTGCCGTGCAGTTGCCCTCGCGTCGCAAGGTGCTGCTGTCGGACACGGTAGGATTCATCCGCAACCTGCCACATACGCTCGTGACCGCCTTCCGCGCGACACTCGAAGAAGTGCAGCGGGCGGCGCTCCTGCTCGAAGTCTCGGATGTGACCAGCCTAGTCGCTGCCGAGCAGAAGGCGCAAGTCGAGAAGGTGCTGCGCGAACTGAACGCGCAGCACAAGCCACGGCTGCGGGTGGTCAATAAAATCGATCTGCTGCCGGCGGAGCAAAGGGACGTGCTGCTAGATGATGCCAGGTCGGTACATGTATCAGCGGTCACGGGCAGCGGGATTTCCGCCCTGCTGGAGCGCATCGATCAGGTGTTGCAGGAGGACGCGTTATCGCGGGTGCATCTGCGTATTCCGCAGCGTGAGGGGAAGATTCTGGCAATGCTTGAGGGTCGCGCCCGCATCTATTCGCGTGCTTATCAGGATGGCTTCGTGGATGTGGATGCGCAAGTTCCGGAATCAGTGTTGTGGAAGATGAGAGCCTTCTTGCGGGAGTGAAAGTACTCGGTACTCAGTAAGAGCTCGGGTGGATGGATTCGGCGAACAAGCGAGCTGCCGCCAACCAAGTAGAACTGAGTACTCCGAATATCGAGTACCGGCGTTCGAAAGTAACTGCTCTTAAACAAATGGGCCGGCGGCCAAAAAGCGGTGACTTTTCTTGGCCTCCAGCCCACTCGATCCTGACTCGGATCGGAGGTGATACTCATATGCTACACCCGCGCCCGCGAAAGTCAAGCCGTTCCCTTTCGGGCGCGCCTCGGACGAACAAACAACGGTTTCAGTGACTTTGTCGCCGTACCTTCTAAGCCCATGAAAAGTCGTGATAATCCTGTCGTGCTCGCGTTGACACGACACGTATGGGATGGTAGCTTGAAGACTCTGTACCCTCATAGACTTTCCGATTAACAGGCTGGTCCAACGGTTCAATGGAAGATATCCTTCGGCAGTTAGGTGGGCTTCTGCTCGCGGCCATACCCACGATGGTTATATTCCTCATCCTGTTCTTCGCCTACAAGCTCATCGTGCACGAACCCTTGGCAGGAGTGCTGAGTGAGCGGCGGGCGCGCACTGAAGGGGCGGTTGAGAAGGCGAACGCGGACATTGCTGCCGCGGAGGCGCGCACCGCCGACTACGAGCAGCGCCTGCGCGAGGCTCGGATCGCCATCTTCAAAAAACAGGAAGCGCGGCGACAGCAATTACTTCAGGCGCGGGCTGCGGCGGTGGCGGAAGCGCGGGCGGCAGCCGATGCGCGCGTAAGGACGGCACGAGTTGCTCTGGAGCAGGACGTCGAGCGGGCCAAGATAAGCCTTGCGGCCGAGAGCGAAACCCTGGCCACCCAGATCATCAACACGGTGCTCAAGCCTGCCATGGCAGCAGAATCTCCCGTGGCAGGGGGCCGGCGGTCATGAGCTGTCGCATACGATTTCTTTTGCTGGCAGTTGCGCTCCCTGCTTTTACAGCCGCGGGGTGGGCGCAGCAACACTCTTCGAAAGCTGCCCATAGGCAACAGCAGCAATCGTCACAGGCGCGTCAGGCGGCCAATCAAGCGGAATCGGGACCGGAGGAGGAGCTTGAGGAAGCCTCTCGCGAAGCTGCCGGAGAAGATGCGACGGCGGAATTCAAGCATTCGGCGACGGTTCGCTGGCTAGCCGGCATCACCGGACTGACGCCATTCGCTGCCTATTGGGTATTCGTTGCTCTGAACTTTGCGGTGATCGTCGTGCTGCTGGTGCTCGTTGCGAAATCCAAAGTGCCGGCCGCGTTCCGTGCCCGCACCCAGAGTATCCAAAGGCAGATTGCAGAAGCCCGCCAGGCCAGCGAGGAAGCACGGCGGCGGCTGGGTGAGATCGAGAGCCGGCTGGCGAAGTTGGATAGCGAGATTGCCGCCATGGCCGCGGCGGCCGAGAGCGAATCGCGAAAGGAAGAAGGCCGTATGCACGCTGCCGCCGAGGAAGACAAGCGCAAAATCGTGGAAGCCGCGGAGCAGGAAATCGCCGCTGCCGCCCGCCTGGCGCGCAGCCAACTGCGCGCCTATGTAAGCGAGTTGGCGGTGACTCTCGCGGAAAAGCAAATCCAGGTGAGCGCCGCTACCGATCAGGAGTTGGTGCGGGCTTTCGTCGATCAACTGGGAAATAATCGCAAATAGAGCATGTCCGTCTTCAGCCGATACGCGCGCGCCTTCGCCGATGTGGTGATCGAAAACAGGCTCGACCTCCGCCAGGTGGAGGAGCAGCTCGGCGCCGTGGTCAGCATTGTGGAGGCAGCTCCCATGCTGCGTGCCGTGTGGGAGAATCCTTCGATCGAAGCCCGGCAAAAACTTGCCGTGCTGGACCAGATCATCGCCCGTATCGGCGCCTCGCGCATGTTGCGGAATTTCATCGCCGTGCTGATCGACCACCGGCGGGTGGCCGCCCTGCCGGAGATAGCGCGGCAGTTTGAGCTCGAGTTGAACGAGCGTCTCGGACTGGCTGATGCCGAGGTCACCAGCGCGCGCGAGCTGAGCGATCCTGAGAAGCGGGCCCTGGAAACGCGCGTGGCCGAAGTCACCGGCAAGAAAGTCCGCGCCCGCTACAAAACCGATTCCAAGGTGCTGGGCGGGGCGGTGGTCCAGGTCGGAAGCACGATCTATGACGGGTCGATCCGCGGGCAATTGGAGAAGCTGAAGGAAGCACTCAGCAGTCAGCATTCAGCACTCAGCGACTGATTGCTGAGTGCTGATCGCTAATTGAAGGAATTTTATGGCTGGCATCAAAGCAGACGAGATCACAAAAATCATCCGCGAACAGATTGAGAACTACGAATCGAAAATCGCGGTGGACGAAGTCGGCACGGTCATCAGTTTGGGCGACGGCATCGCGCGCATCTACGGTCTGGATAAAGTCATGGCCGGCGAGCTGCTCGAGTTTCCCCACGACGTCTCGGGCATCGCCATGAACCTGGAGGAAGACCAGGTCGGCGCCGTGCTGCTGGGCGATTACACCGAGATCAAGGAAGGCGACGAGGTGCGGCGCACCGGCCGCATCATGAGCGTGCCGGTGGGCGAGGCGATGGTCGGGCGCGTGGTGAACGCGTTGGGACAGCCCATCGACGAGAAGGGACCCATTGCGAGCGACAAGTTCAACCACATCGAGCGCATTGCGCCAGGTGTCATCGACCGCCGGCCGGTGCGTGAGCCTATGGCAACAGGATTGAAGGCCATCGACAGTATGATCCCCATCGGCCGCGGGCAGCGTGAGCTGATCATCGGCGACCGCCAGACGGGGAAGACCGCTCTCGCCATCGACACCATCATCAACAACAAGGGCAATGACCTGATTTGCATTTACTGCGCTATCGGGCAAAAGCGCTCTTCGATCGCCCAGGTGGTGAAGATTCTCGCCGATTACGGTGCTATGGACTACACCATCGTGCTGGCGGCATCGGCATCGGAGCCGGCGCCTATGCAGTACATCGCGCCCTACGCCGCCTGCGCTATCGGCGAATACTTCCGCGATACGGGCCGGCACGCGCTCTGCGTTTATGACGACCTCTCGAAGCACGCGGCCTCTTACCGCGAGATTTCACTGCTGCTCCGGCGTCCCCCCGGTCGCGAAGCGTATCCCGGCGACGTCTTTTATCTTCACTCCCGGCTGTTGGAGCGCGCCGCGAAGCTGAACGACGAAAAGGGCGGTGGATCGCTGACTGCGCTGCCAGTCATCGAGACCCAGGCCGGCGACGTTTCCGCGTACATCCCCACCAACGTGATTTCGATCACCGACGGCCAGATTTACCTCGAGACCGACCTGTTCAACAG
>DASQXC010000042.1:0-2999 GCA_035639935.1 Terriglobales bacterium | reverse complement strand
CGCGGACTGACCAAGAGCCTCACCGGTGACGTAATCGAGTCAGTCTGGTTAGGGGGCAAGCCAGAACCGCTGAAATCCTCGGCAGCGGAGATGGTTCGCACACTGGAGCAGGCGCGCATCGCGGGCGTGCGTCGTGTCGGTAAGCATATCGTCGTGGATCTCAGTCGCGAGTCGCGAGTCGCAAGTCGCAAGCCAAGAAGCGGAAGATTTTCCAGCCGAGACGGAAAGGTAACGGCGCAATGGGTGGTTCATCTCGGCATGACTGGACAATTGCTGATCACAAGACCTGAGCGCGAGATCGCACAACATACGCATGCCATTCTGCGGCTGCGCTCGGGCCGAGAATTACGTTTCGTGGACCCGCGCCGCTTTGGGCGGCTGGCAGTGGTGCAGTGCAGTTTTCAGGCGCCGGGATCGGAGCCCCTGGATGTGGGCTTTGAGTCCTTCGCTGGTCTCTTTCGTAAGCGCAAGACACCGATCAAGAGCGCGCTGCTGAACCAGAGACTGCTGAGCGGGATCGGCAATATCTATGCCGACGAGGCTTTGTTTCGGGCGGGTGTGCGGCCGCGACGACAGGCTGCTTCGCTCAGAGGCGCCGAACTCCAGCGACTGCATGCTGCCGTGCGGGAGGTGCTGAATGAGGCCATCGCAGCCGGCGGCTCGTCGGTTTCTGATTATGTGGACTCGAACGGCGATGCCGGCTTCTTTCAGTTCCAGCACCGCGTCTATGGGCGGGAAGGCGAGCCCTGCCTGGTCTGCCGAACGGCTATTAAGCGGATCGTCATCGCCGGCCGCAGCGCGCATTACTGTCCCAGGTGCCAGAAGTAGGATCGCCGTAATCGCCGAGATGGAGGGATCACGCGATCAGATTCCGGCGATTACGGCGATTTAGTTCATCGTAAATCCGTGGCGAGAAGTTCATATACCTCATACCTCGCAAGAAGTTCATATACCTCGCAAAATGGTCTAAACTCCTACGCCATGTCAACCTTCGCCATCGGAGTCGATCTGGGAGGAACGAACCTGCGCATTGCGGCCGTGGACGAGCGCGGTACGCTACTGGAGAAGACTACTACAGGCACCCACGTGGCGCGCGGGCGGGACTACGTCATTAACGAGATGTGTGATGCCATCCGCGCCACGGTGACCAAGTTCTCCTCTTCGACGCTGGCCGGCATCGGCATCGGCGTGCCGGGAATCATCGACATGGATACCGCCATGCTGCGGAAATCGCCTAATCTGCCCGGCTGGGAGGATTACCCGGTGCGTGACGAGATCGAGCGGCGTCTTGGAACCAAGGTCATCCTCGAGAACGATGCCAACTCTGCGGCGCTGGGCGAGAAATGGCTCGGGGCGGCGCGCGATTTTGACGACATGCTCATGCTCACGCTGGGCACGGGTGTGGGCGGAGGCATTGTGCTCGGCGGTGGCATCTGGCGCGGAATGCGCGGCATGGCCGGCGAGCCTGGACACCTAACCATCCAGCCCGACGGGCCGCCTTGTCCCTGCGGCAATCGCGGCTGCCTGGAACAGTTCGCATCTGCCACCGCCGTGCTGCGAATGGCGCGGGAAGCCATCGCCCAGGGCACCGCGTCCTCGCTGGCGCGCGCTTCCCAGGAGAATGTTGAGTTCGGCGCTAAAGTGGTCTATCAGCTCGCTGTACAGGGTGATGCCGTCGCGCGGGAGATCTATCGGCGGGTTGGATGGGCGCTGGGGATTGGCCTCGCCGATTTAATCAACCTGCTGAATCTGCCCATCTACGTGATTGGCGGCGGCGTGGCCAACGCTTGGGACGCATTCTTGCCGGCGCTGCTGGAAGAAGTGGGTAAGCGTTCGTTCGTGTATCGGGCCACGGCGCCGGATACGTCCTCGCCGGGGAGAAAGACCATCATTACGCGCGCGCTTCTTGGCAGCGATGCCGGACTGTTCGGAGCGGCGCGGTTGCCGCTGCTTGCCGCCGAAGGCGCCCTCCAGGAAGCCGCGCAAACGCGCGCGTGAGGTTTGCAACAGCTGCTGTAACCGTCTCGGCGACTGTTCGTGTGGGCGTCTCGCCCACACGAGCGAGGGCGGGACGCCCTCGCGACAGCCGGCCAGAGGCCGACGCTACAGCCGACTATCGCACACCCGCCTTTTCTGTAGCCCGCGCCAGCGCGGCAATAAACAGTTCGTTCTGCTCTGGGGTCCCGACGGTGACGCGGATGGCCGTGGGAATGCCCCACGGGCCGAGCGGCCGCACAATGATGCCTTCGTTTTGGATGTGCTTGCTGAGGGCCGCCGCATCTTCGCCGGTATCAAAGAAGATGAAATTGGCGAAAGTGGGGATGGGCCGGTAGCCCATTTCGGAGAGCTTGCCCATCAGGAACTCGGCGCCACGGCGATTGTTCTCAATCGTCTTGCTGGAATGCTCCTGGTCATTGAGCGCGGCCAGGGCGGCGGCTTCCGCCAGCGCTGTCACCGAGAACGTGGTACGCATGCGGTGGAAATATTGCATCAGGGCGCCAGGTCCCAGGCCGTACCCTACGCGCACCCCGGCCAAGCCGTGCGCCTTGGAAAATGTGCGCAGCACTACCAGGTTGCGTTCTTCCCGCACGTGCTCTATTGAGTGCGAGTACTCGATGCCGCGAACGGCTGCGAAGGCGGTGGCAAAATCGCAATACGCCTCATCGAGAAGGACGAGCACATGCTCCGGCACTTTGCGCAGGAACGCGTCCATCCCGGGCGCGTCAATCATCGTCCCGGTGGGATTGTTGGGATTGGCAATAAAGATGATGCGCGTATCGGAATCGATGGCAGCAGCGATGGAGTCGAGGTCGTAATGGTCATTGTTCATGGGCACGGTGATGAGCCGGCCGCCGGCTGCCTTGGTGGCAATGGGATAGATGATGAATGAGCGTTCGCTGGTGACGGCGTTCAGTCCGGGTCGCAGCAGGGTGCGCGCGATGACTCCCAGCAGGGCGGTCGAACCATTGGTGACGACGGTCTGTTCCGGCCGCACGCCG
>DASQXC010000041.1:0-2611 GCA_035639935.1 Terriglobales bacterium | reverse complement strand
CACACTGCGCGCCCGGGAGCTGGCTGACTCGGCCTAGGATAGCCGTAAAAGCAAATGAGGGAGCGTCGCCGCTCCCTCCACCACTCTTAATTTTAGAATATCACATCAGAGCACCCCATACCCTCACTTTCGAAGAAATTTATTTCCAAGTGGCACAATGGGTTGTGGAGTTTTCTTCAAGTTCGCCCCCTTGACAAGTTTCCGACCCGGTCCTGCGGCACCGGTTACTGGCGTCCCCTCAGCGGCGAAAATTCAGCAGAATCACCGTGACCGGCCCGAGAGGTTTTAGGGTGCCCCACCCTTGGCTTCCTTTGCCAAGGGTGGAGGTGTTCAAAATAGGAAAAACCCCCACAAGGCAAAACCAGCCCCTCGACTTCGCTGGGGGCCGGCCCCGGGCGGGCACCCCTGTGTCGGGGTGTTCATTTAGGAAAATCCCCACCCTTGGCAAAACCGGTCATCCACCCCAGCAAACCAAAAGCGGGTTTGCTGGGGACCCGGCCAAGGGTGGGGCACCCCGTGCGAGGCGTTCGGCCGACGCGATACACTGTAGCCTGCAGGAGGGTCAGCAGGTGCAGTTCGATGTCGTAAAGGGCCGCAAGGGCCTGCAGGCAGAGAACGTCAAGCCTGTATGATCCACAACTGAGAGAGTCCCTGCGGGCGGTCAATGGGACCTTCAGACCGGGCATGGACATTCCCCAGGCCAAGGTTCGCAAGGTGTTGAAGATCGCGCAGGCAACGATCTCGCTAGAGACGCCAGTCGGCGAGGAGGAGGATGCCCATCTCGGCGACTTCAACCAAAACCGCGCCACGGTCTCGCCCGCCGAGGCCGCCATCAACGTGGACATGAAGGAACAGACCGCGCACGTGCTGCGCACCCTCAGCGCGCGTGAAAGAGAAGGTGGTCAAGATGCGCTTTGGTCTGGAGGACGGCTCGGAGCACACGCTGGAGGAGGTGGGTCGGTGGTTTGCCGTCACCCGCGAGCGCATCCGCCAGATCGAGGCCAAGGCCCTGCGCAAGCTGCGTCACCCCTCGCGCTGTCGCAAGCTCAGGTCATTTCGTGACGACGTGCACGGATGACGCCGGATGCCCAATGAACCTGTGAAGCTGTTCTAGGGTTCCGCGAAGATGAAGATTCACCTCGTCAACCCGAGTGACGTGTCATTTGGGACCGCGGTTATCACTCCCCGTTGGATGTATGTACTCGCGGGCGCAACGCCGAAACGTTTCGGCGATCCCCGGCTGGTCGATGAGACCCTGTCTGCTCTCGATCCCTCTACCATCGAGCCAGGTGATGTTGTCGGTATTGGCGTGCATACGGCAAACGCGCTGCGAGGATACGGGATCGGCACAATCGCGCGTCACCGCGGCGCATTTGTGATTTTCGGCGGCATTCACGCAACCCTGTATCCAGAAGAGGCACACCAGCTCGGCGGGGCGCATTCCGTCGTAAAAGGCGACGGTGATCTCGCCTGGCCGAAGGCCATTCACGACTGTTGCAGTGGCTCCTTGCAGCCGATCTACGAAGCAGGACGCATCGAAGCGTCCGATTTCGTTGCCGCTCGTTGGGACCTGATTCCGCGGAAGCGGTACATGTGGGCTTCCGTCCAGACGGTGCGCGGGTGTCCCAAGCACTGTTCGTTCTGCTCCGTGTGGCGGACCGATGGACAGCGTCCCCGCCAGCGCGCCTCCGACGCAGTAATCGAAGAGATCGTGCAGCTGCGGCGGCTCGGCTTTCGGTTCATTGCCCTCGCCGACGACAATTTTTATCCCGTCACACTGGCCGATCTCAAACTCGCCGCGCAGCAGAATGCGACCGAGCGGCTTAGGGAGCTGGAGGCGATCCGTACGGAGCGTTTCGGGCTGCTTTCTCGCCTGGCACAGCTTCCGTCCGATATGTGCTTCTTCACGCAGATCACGATGGAAGCGGCCGAAGATCCAGAATTCCTCGATGCGATGAAGGCCGCGCGGATTAAGGGAGCCCTCGTCGGCGTCGAATCGGTTACGCCCGCCGGCCTGAAAGACGTGTACAAGGATTTCAACTCATCGGGGGAAGCGCTGATCGAGCGCCTTCGGACGTTCAGGCGTCATGGCGTGTACGTGCTGGGCTCCTTCATCTTTGGTCTACCCAGTGACCAGCCGGACACCTTCGATGCCACCGCTGCTGCCGCGCAGCGAGCAGAATTGGCGTTCGCGCAATTTGTGATGCTCACCCCGTTCCCGGGAACGGTGGACTTCAATCGTTGGGAGAAAACGCCGGAGGCGATGTCGACGCGGATCGCCGGAATTCCCATCACTCGGCGATGGCTCATCCCGCCGAACCTTCGGCCCAAACTCTACTGGCCTCACCCGCGCATGTCCGCGGAGGAGATACGTCGCCGCACCCAGGAAGTGTGGGATAAGTTTTACAGCCTTGGCTCGATCTGGAAGCGCTCGAGCTTCATCAAGTCAAAACAAGGCCGGCTTGTTTTCGTTCTCATCTCGAAGATCTACCGCCAGATGTATGCGGACACCGGCATCGCTACCGACAGCGCGCGAACGACTTGGTCCGCGCGCTGGGCTCGCTGGTTCGCACCGCCGTGTCAGGCTCTGTTTGCCGGCCGCCCTATGCCG
>DASQXC010000040.1:0-7155 GCA_035639935.1 Terriglobales bacterium | reverse complement strand
TGCTGAATGGCAAGCTGTGCCGCCTGCGCGATATCCAGGAACTGTTCATGGGCACAGGGCTGGGGCCGGAGTCGTACGCGCTGATCGAGCAGGGACGCATCGGGCAGATCCTTTCTAGCAAGCCGCATGACCGCCGGGCGATCATCGAGGAAGCTGCCGGAATCACCAAGTTCAAAACCCGGAAGCGCCTCGCGGAAGTTCGGCTTGAAGAAGCCAAACAGAATCTGGCGCGACTGAACGATATCTTCGAGGAAGTCACGCGGCAGATGAACTCGCTCAAGCGGCAGGCCTCCAAGGCGGAGCGTTACGCGCGTCTGCGCGACGAGATGAAGGCCAAGCTGAAGGTCGTGCTGGCCAGCAAGCTGGCCCAACTGGCGCGCGAGGCGACGGCGCTTGAGACGGAGTTGCAAGCGCTTGTGCTCGAAATGTCGATGCGAACCCAAGCCACACAGCACCTGGAGGCAATGCAGGACGAAGCACGCATACGCGGGTACAGTATCGAGAGCGAACTGCATCAGAATTCCGAGCGCACCAGCGAGATTACCCTGGAGATCGACCGCTCCTTGGCGCAGCGGCGCCACAACGAAGAGCGATGCAGCGAACTGCTGTTAACAACGCAGGTCGGCGAGGCCGAGTTGGCGCGCGCGGAAGCGCAAATGAGCGCCCTGCAGGCAGAATCGGAGGTCAATCGCGGAGTGCTGGCCACCGCGGCCGCGAACGAAGCCGACGGGCGTACTGAAGCCGAAGCGCGGCAGCAGGAAGCTTCCGAAGCGGCGGCCGCCTTGGCGACCATCGAGCAGCAACAGGAACGGCGTAGAGTGGAGATCATGGAAGTCGCGGCCGCCGCCGCCGAAGTGCGCAACCAGATCACGCAGGCGGAAGAGCATCGCGCGGCGCTCGACCGCGAAGCAACGCGTCTCGAGCAGGAAATTGCTGCTGCCGCCGCCGCCATGGAAGCCTCCGGCGATCGGCGCGGGCAACTCACGATTGAGTTCGAGACGGTATCACAGCGGGTGACAGGCCTCGGCCAGCAGATCGAGGGCACGCGGCGGTCAATCGAAGCCACGCGAGCGGAGGAGAACCAGTCGAAGCGCCGCATAGACACGCTGCGCGCCGAATTCGCCACTGCCCTGGGCAAGAAAGCGTCGCTTGAGGCTGTTATCGCCGAGCATGGATACTCGACCGAATCGGTGAAGCGCCTCTTCCAGTCAGGCGCGGCGCAGAAGGGCTTCGCCCCGGCGGGCGTGCTGGCCGATTTCCTTGAGGTGGATGGCCAGTACGAGCACGTGGTGGAAGACTTCCTTCGTGACGAGCTGAATTACGTAGTGGTGAAGTCGTGGGATGCGGCTCACGAGGGCCTGAGCCTGCTGCGCGGCGAGGTCGAGGGCCGGGCAACGTTCCTGGTGCATCCCGAGGATTCACAGGCAAAGTTCTCGTTCGCGGCGGATGAATCGGCGCGACTGTCAGCGCCCGCCGTGGCGGGCATCGTGCCGCTTAAGAAATGTATTCGCGTGTTGAACGGGTTCGGCAAGTCCCTGGAGGTGATTCTCCCCAAGCTGGGCAACGGCTACATCACCCCTGATCCATTCCTGGCGCGCGAGCTGGCGCTGGAGAACCCGGATGCCTTCTTCCTCTCGCAAACCGGCGAGTGCTTTCATAATGTGACCGTGACTGGCGGCCGGCAGCGCACGGAAGGTCCGCTCTCCCTCAAGCGCGAACTGCGCGAGGTCGCCAGGCAACTGGAAGTCGCCGAAAAGACACTCAGCGCGGAGGAGCATCACGCGGCGGAACTTGCGCAGCGGCTGGCGGAACTCGATCGTGAGCTGGGCGACCTGGAGCAGCAGAGGCTCGATTGCGAAAAGCAAGCGCTCACCTCGTCGCATGTGCTCGATCAGCTTACATCAGAGCTGGAGCGCAACCGGGGGCGGCGCGAGACCTGCTCTCAGGAGCGGGAACGTGTAAAGGCAGCCAGCGCAGAGAAGCAGGTGTTCGTCCGCCTGAAGCAAGCGGAAGCCGATGCCCACGAACTGCGCCGGGCGGAGTTGGAGAACCAGCGCGCGTCGGCACAGGATGAGCTGCTGGCGTTGAGGGCGCGCCGCGATGCTGGGGCGCAAACAGCTGCGGAAGTTGGAGCGCGGTTGGCGTCTCTCGAGGCGCAGCGGAGCGCTGCGGCTGCGGCGCTCGGGCGCATCGAAACTCTGGCCCAGGACGCGCGGATCAGGATGGACAGTCTGCGCACGCGGCTGGCCGCAGCGGCCGAGGAGCGGCACGGGCGCGAGCAGGAGAACCTTCAAATCGCAGAACGAGTAGAAGCACTTAAGGCCGAGCGCGAGGCGGCGCAGGCAGGCAGCATCGAACTGCAGGCCGAATCCAATGAGCTGCGGGCAAAGCTTCAAGAGGTCGAGCAGCAGCTCAGGGCGACTCGCAGCGCGCTCGACCAAGCCCGGGACCGCCGCGGGGAACTCTCGGCAGCGGCAGCCAAGCTCCGTTCAGACACCGAGCACATGGAGCAGGCCGCCATGAACGAACTCGGAATCACTGCCGAGGCCCTGCGCAACGATCCTGCGATCCTGCGCGTCGGAGACGAGCAACTGTCCGCGGAGGAGGCCATCTACCGCGAGATGCACACGCGTCTCGAGAACATGGGTCCGGTAAACATGATGGCACTAGAAGAGTACCAGGAGACCGCGCAGCGCCACGGCTTTCTGGAGACACAGCGCAAGGACCTGCTGGATTCCATCGAAAACACGCAGAGCACGATCCGCGAGATCGATACTTACTCGCGACAGAAGTTCCAGGAAGCCTTCGGCAAGATCAACGAGAACTTCCAAGCCACCTTTCGCAAGCTGTTCGGGGGCGGCCAAGCTTTCATGCGGCTGACCGACGAGGAAAACACAGCCGAGAGCGGCATTGATGTGGTGGCGTCGCCTCCGGGCAAGAAGCTGCAGAATGTGCTGCTGCTGTCAGGTGGCGAGAAGGCGCTCACCGCGCTGGCGCTGCTGGTGGGCATCTTCCAGTACCAGCCCAGCCCCTTCTGCCTCTTGGACGAAGTGGACGCGCCTCTGGACGAGACCAATATCGGCCGCCTCCTCGAGCTGGTAAAGGAGATGAGCAATACCACCCAGTTCGTCTTCATCACCCACAGCAAGAAAACCATGGCCGCGGCGCCCGTGATGTACGGCGTCACTATGCAGGAGGCAGGGATCTCAAAGCTGGTATCGGTGAAATTCAGCGAGACGGAAAAACGGGCGGCGACGGCGTAAGCCAGCGATCAGCATTCAGCAATCGGCACTCAGCCATGCCGCACTCGGCCGCGTGCGGCCCACGTCTCCAAATTTCGACAAGTGCGATTTTGCCGATTGCTGTGTGCTGACGGCTGAGTGCTTGTTGTGCCATGCTTTCCTGATGGATCACTCCTTGGGCACAGTGGTGCTCATCGCCGGCGGCATTGGGCTGCTAGCCCTGCTGCGGCGTCTCTCGCGACCGATGGATGCAGCCGCGCTCGATGTCGCAAGCCTCCCAACTCTTCACTTCCCTAAAACGGACGAGCCACAAGAACAAGCCCGCC
The DNA here is from genome assembly GCA_035639935.1 of Terriglobales bacterium. Lineage (GTDB taxonomy): Bacteria > Acidobacteriota > Terriglobia > Terriglobales > Acidobacteriaceae > JAHFUA01. The sequence continues at coordinate 3,587 of DASQXC010000040.1, read as the reverse complement.
TGCGCATTCGCAATCACTATTTCCGCAGCTTTGATTCCGATACTGGTCCGCCCGACCCGGAATGCTTCTCTGACGAGCTATTTGTGGAGCTAGAAGACACCAGCTCAGGCGCTTCCTGGACCAACTCCTATTTTGTCGGCACGCCCAGCGGCATCGCGCAGGTGATGCGGGAAGAAGGCTGGGACCAGATGTTCGGTACCGATCTGTTGATCGTCCGCCGCTTCGATCGCGAACTCATCCTGCAATCGCTGCTCGAACACTTGCAAGAGCAACATGAAATCGTGCCGGAGCCGCCGCGCGATCCGCACTTGGGATAGATAATGCGGTGCCTTGCTACAGACTCATACGCCCACGACCGACACCAACTCTTTCACCGAGTCGGCGCTCTTCTTCAGAGCGGCCATTTCTTCCTCTTTGAGGCGGATCTCCCAGACGTCCTCGATGCCGCGGGCGCCCAGCTTGCACGGCACGCCCACGAACAGCCCATGGATGCCGTACTCGCCTTCCAAATATGCGGCGCAGGGGAGGATCTTTTTCTTGTCTTTGAGGATCGCCTCGACCATCTCAGTCACGGCAGCCGAAGGCGCATAATAGGCGCTGCCCGTCTTCAAGTACTTGACAATCTCGGCGCCGCCATCGCGCGTGCGCTGCACCAGGCGCTCGATGGTGGACTTCTCCATCAACTCGGTGATGGGCACGCCGGCCACGGTGGAGTAGCGCGGCAGGGGCACCATCGTATCGCCGTGTCCGCCGAGCACGAACGCGGTGACGTTCTCCACGCTTACACCGAGTTCCATCGCGATGAAGGCGCGGAAGCGCGCCGAATCCAGCACCCCGGCCATGCCGATAACGCGATTGCGGGAGAAGCCGCTGAGCTTGTAAGCGGTCTGCGCCATCGCGTCCAGCGGGTTGGAGACCACAATCAGGATGCAGTTGGGCGAATACGTGACCACCTTTCCCACCACGTCCTGCATGATCTTATAGTTGGTGTTGAGCAGATCGTCGCGGCTCATGCCGGGCTTGCGCGGAACGCCGGCGGTGATCACGGCGATATCGGAGTTGGCGGTGTCCTTGTAGTCCTCGGTGCCGAGCACGAAGGAATCGCGCTTCTCGATGGGCATGGCCTCGAGGAGATCAAGCCCTTTGCCCTGCGGCACACCCGAAATGATGTCAATGAGCACGATGTCGCCCAACTCTTTGGAGGCCATCCACTGAGCGGCCGTCGAGCCAACATTGCCAGAACCTACGATGGTGATCTTCTTACGCATAAACCCTCACAGGACAAAACCAGGATTCTTCGGGGCTGAAACCCCTCAGAATGACAAAATGAAAGATTTGCGGGTGCCCCACCCAAGCTTCTTTTGCTTCGATGGGGACTTTTCCCTAATCGGCCGCGGAGGAAGCGGCTTTCGATTGCATGTTCTCGATGATGTAGCTCGCGAACTCGCTGCACTTGACCTTGGTGGCACCCTCCATCAAGCGGTGGAAGTCGTAGGTGACCTTTTTCTGCTCGATGGTCTTGCGGATGCCTTCCTCGATCAACTGCGCGGCTTCCTTCCACCCCATGAATTCGAACATCATCACACCTGAGAGCATTACCGATCCCGGGTTGATGACGTCCAAGTCGGCGTACTTCGGTGCGGTGCCGTGCGTCGCTTCAAAGATGGCATAGCCATCCCCGATGTTGGCGCCGGGCGCGATGCCCAGCCCACCGATCTGCGCCGCGCACGCATCAGAGATGTAATCGCCGTTCAGGTTAGGCATGGCCAGCACCTCGTACTCGTCGGCACGCGTGACCACCTGCTGGAAAATGGAATCCGCGATGCGATCGTTGACCATCAGCTTTTTCTTCCATTGGCCGTTGCCGTGCGTTTTGTAGATGGAGTCCAGACAATTCCTCACTTCCGTGTAAATCGCATTGCGGAAGTCGGCAGTCGCGAACTCAAGGCCAGGCTCGACCATGTTGGCGTTCTGCTCGATCGAGAGGCTTGGGTTCTTGTCCTTGTTGTCGAGGATCCAGCTCTCGCGCTCGGTGACCACCTTGTCGCGGAACTCGCTGGTCGCGAGCTCATAACCCCAGGCGCGGAACGCGCCCTCAGTGAATTTCTGAATGTTGCCTTTGTGGACCAGCGTCACCTTGTTGCGGCCGTTCTCCAGCGCGTATTGAATGGCCTTGCGCACCAGGCGCTTGGTTCCAGTGATGGAGATAGGCTTGATGCCGATGCCGGAATCCAGGCGAATCTGCTTCGGCCCGCCCTTCAGCATTTCCTTGTTGAGGAATTCGATAAGCTTGTTGACCTCGGGTGTGCCCTGCTCCCACTCGATGCCGGCGTACACGTCTTCTGTGTTTTCGCGGAAGATGACTACATTCATGCGCTCGGGATGCCTAACCGGCGAGGGCGCACCCAGCCACTTCACCGGACGCACACAGGCATAAAGATCGAGAATCTGGCGCAGCGCCACGTTGAGCGAACGAATGCCGCCGCCCACCGGTGTAGTGAGCGGGCCTTTGATACCGACGCGCAGGTCTCTCATGGCTTCAATAGTGTCGTTGGGCAGCCAAGTATTGAATTTCGCCATGGCTTTTTCGCCAGCAAAGATCTCATACCACACGACCCGCCGCCTGCCGCCGTAAGCCTTCTGCACCGCGGCATCGAAGACGCGCGACGACGCCCTCCAGATGTCTCGCCCCGTGCCGTCGCCCTCGATGAACGGAATGATCGGGTTCTCGGGAACGTTGTATTTCCCGTTGCCGTAAGTAATCCGGGCGCCGTCTTTGGGGATAGGCAGCCCGTTATATGAATCCGCCACGTATACACCTCCGAGAAATCCGTATTGTATCGCCGAAATCGCCAAAGTCGCCGTGATCGCCGCGATTTGTCCTGTGGAACGCTCGATCGGGCGATTCCGGCGATTACACTCCCCCGCCTAGCACCGTCCGGTACACCGGCCGGACGAGCCGATAGGTACGTTCCAGCTCGCGCTCCAGTCCGTCGCGGAAACCGCGTCCCAGGATGCGCGATACCAACTGCTCACTTACTCGTCGCGGATGCTCGGCCATGGGCAGCGACTTGCGCGCGCGGCCGCTGACCAGACGAACGACGTGCTCGACTGTGCGCAGCAGCTCCGCCGCGGCGTCGAGCGTCGCACAGTCGTCGTCCGACAGCAGCCCCCGCGCCGCCAGCATGCGCAGGCGCTCGCGCGTGTTCCCCTGCACGTCTTTCACGCAGTACATCACCATCACGTAGGAAATGACGAAATCAATGTCATAAAAGCCGCCGGGCGCGACCTTGAAGTTTGGCTCGATATCCGACTTCTCAAGTTTAGCCCGCATGGCGCGGATGGCAGCGGCAAACCCGGTGTCGCGAGCGAAGCGCGACATCTGGTCTTCGACGGCAGTCATGGCACGCAGCGCTAGTTCCTCCGAACCGGCGACATAGCGCAGTTTGGTGTAAGTGAGGGCCTCCCACGGCTGCGCGTCTGTTGAGAAATAGGCCACCAGGCTCTGGGGCGTAACCAGCAACTCGCCCTCGGTGCCTCGCGGACGGAGTCGCAGGTCCACCGGGAACAGCGTGCCGTCCTGTGTG
>DASQXC010000039.1:0-5535 GCA_035639935.1 Terriglobales bacterium | reverse complement strand
GTTTTTGCAATTGCCACTTCGACGCGGAATTACACTAAAAAACCAGATAAGATTTTCGGCTGGTTTGGGCAACTTCCGCACTTGGAGTTGGAAGAATCGCCGATCGAGGTCAACGAAGGGGCCCCGACGGTAACCTTGATTAAGCACCTGTACGTCCAAACTGAATGTTACAATCGAGCGGTGGGCATCGGAGCTGGAAACGGCATGGATGTCGAAAAGATCATCGCCGAGATAGAGTGGCTGGAGCGTATCTTCGCGCTGCAGGATACAAGACGGCTCCAGCTCGCCGACCTCCAGGCTGCGAACCGGAAGCACGACGAGATGTACGCTGCGAACCCGTGGTTCCGGCTGTGGAAGCGATATGGGATTTGCACCCGCAGCCAGACGGGTCCTTCATCCCCATATTCGGGCCCCAACCTCCTCAATTGTCTGTAGCAGCTCCCGAAGAATCCTGATTAGCTTCATTTCTTGTTGGCGGTGCCCTTGGCAGTTTTGAGCTGCGGCTGCTCCGCTTGTGACGGCCCAAGATAGATTACGGGCACATTTTCCGCGCGGATCGCGTCGTTCAGTGCCGGTATATCTTGGGCCACGATCTGCTTCCATTTTCCAAGCTGCGCGTCGAGTTGTTGGCTGAGCTCCTCAAATACAGCGTAGCTCTGCTGAGTGGGCGCCGTATCAGCGCTTTCCACCGTCCCCGCCAGCGAGTGCAGCCTCTCGTCAATCATCGTGGGGTAGTTCAGTGAGCTCTCCGAGCTCTTTACCTTCACCTGCAGCATCTCCCCTTCGACGGGTGACATCTTGTGGTCAATCTGTTGCGCGCTCGTCAGCACCGGCTTGAAACGCGGTTCATCGGAAAGCCGCGACAGGGCCCGAAGCTGGATGCGGGTTGATCGGATCTGATTGATGGCCTGGTGCAGCTCACTGAGCCGATCCCGTATTTTCAGCTCCAGCTCATACTCCTTGGCAATGGCCGCTGGATCGAGCTTTACCCGTGGATCCGGCTTTAACTCTAATGCGGCCGTCCGGCTCTTCCCATCAGCGGTGAGTCGCACCGAGTACGTACCCGGCGGCACGATGGGGCCGCGCGACTTGTATTCCCCTAACACCTCGCCGGGGACCCGAACCGGAGATTCCGCGCGCATGTCCCAGGTGAAGCGATTCATGCCTGCTTCGGCAGGGATGCGGGTTTCGGGCTTGCGCAGATCAGGCCATTCCGGCGGAGTTTCCATCTCCTTTTCTTCCATGCTGGAAAGTCTGCGTACGACTTTGCCCTGCTGGTCGAGGAACTCCAACGTGACTTCGCCTTTGGGTGCGCTCTTAAAATAATAGTAAACACTGATCCCGGGCGGCGGATTCTCTCCTTCAGGGAGATTGCGTGGGAATTGCTCGGGGTACTGCAGCCGGTACTGTGTTCCAGCTTCGTAGAGGATCACGTCCTCTTTTGCCATCTGGGGCGTGAGCTGGCGCAAAGGGCCGATCCTGTCCAGCACCCAGAATGACCGCCCGTGCGTGGCGACCACCAGATCGTCGCCATGGACCACCAGATCGTGAATGGGCGTGGTTGGCAGGTTCAACTGCAGCGGCTGCCAGTTTCCGCCATCATTGAAGGAGACATACACGCCGGTTTCGGTGCCGGCATACAAAAGCCCTTTGCGCTTGGGATCTTCCCGTACGGCATGAACGTAGGCACCTTGCGGAATGCCGTCCACGATGAGCGCCCATGTTTTTCCGTAATCCGATGTCTTGAAGATATAAGGCCGCAGGTCATCGAGCTTGTGTCGGTCAACCGCGACGTAAGCTGTGCCGCCATCATGTGGCGAAGCTTCGACCAGGCTGACCAAGCTCCACTCCGGCATTGCTTTGGGCGTGACGTTCGCCCATGTCTTGCCGTCGTCACGGGTGAGTTGCACCAGGCCGTCATCGGTGCCGACCCACAGCAGGCCCTTCTGCAGCGGTGATTCCGCCACGCTGAAGATCGTGTCGAAGTATTCAACGCTGGTAATGTCCTTGGTCAGCGAACCGCCGGAAGGCTGTTGCTTGCTTTTGTCATTGCGAGTCAGATCAGGACTGATCACTTCCCAGCTCATGCCATGGTCTTTGCTTCGGAAGAGCACTTCTCCTGCCGTGTAGATGACATCGGGATCATGAACAGACACCAGCAGCGGCTCGGTCCACCCGAGACGATATTTCAGACTCGAGGCTCCGTGACCTTCGGCATCCATCGGCCAAGGCGAGATGTCCTGGGCCTGCATGATGCGCTTGTCAAAGCGGGTGACATATCCTCCACCTGAGCCGGCATAGACGACGTTGGCATCGCGCGGGTCGGGCGCGATGTAGCCGCTTTCACCGCCGCCCACGTCGTACCAATCGCGCCGGCCGATGGTCCCCTGGTCATCATAGGTGGCAATCGCAACCGTGCTGTTGTCCTGCTGCGCGCCATAGACATAGTAAGGAAAGCGGTTGTCGGCGATCACGTGATAGAACTGCGCGGTGGGCTGGTTGTTCTGCAGGCTCCATGACTTTCCGCCGTCGGTCGTGACCGTCGCCCCACCGTCGTTGCCATTGATCATGCGCTCTGGATTGGTGGGATCGATCCACAAGCCGTGATGATCGCCATGGGGCGCCGGGAGCAGGGTCAGTGTCGCTCCGCCGTCGGTAGAGCGGAACAATCCGGTATTAAGCAGATACACCGTGTCACGCGATTTGGGATCGGCGAAGACATGAGTGAAATACCAGGCACGCTGGCGCAAGCGCTGGTCGTCGTTGACCTTCGTCCAATGCTCGCCCCCGTCGTCGGACCGGTAGAGCCCGCCTTCTTCGGCTTCAATCAGCGCGTAAACGCGGTCTGAATCGGCGCCGGAAACCGAGACGCCGATCCTGCCCAGAACGCCCTTGGGAAGGCCATTTCCTTCAAGCCGCTTCCAGGTGCTTCCCCCATCCACGCTCTTGTACAGGCCGCTGCCCGGACCGCCGCTCTCCAGGCTCCACGGCGTGCGCTGCACTTGCCAGAGCGCGGCGAACAGAATGTTGGGATTGTGGGGATCGAACACCACGTCAATGGCGCCGGTCTGGTCGTCCTTGTAGAGGACCTTCTGCCAGCTTTTGCCGCCGTCGGTGGTGCGAAACACTCCGCGCTCGCTGTTCCGCCCGTAAGCATGTCCGAGCGCCGCTACATACACGATGTCAGGATTGCGGGGGTGAATGATGAGCGCGCCGATGTGGCGCGTATCTTCGAGACCCACGTGCTTCCACGTGCGGCCCCCATCTATGGACTTGTAAACGCCGTTTCCATAAGAAATGTTGCCGCGGATGCAGGCTTCGCCGCTGCCAACGTAAATGATGTTGGGATTCGAATCGGCTACAGCGATAGCGCCGATGGACGAGATCCGCTCGTGCTCAAATAGCGGCTTCCATCTGTGCCCCGAGTCAGTGGATTTCCACACTCCGCCGGCGACGCCCCCAAAATAATAGGTAGTCGGGTCGCCGGGCACTCCTGCGACCGCCAACACGCGACCGCCCCTGTACGGTCCAATTGATCGCCATTCCAGCCCCTTGAAAAGGTTCTGATCGATTGCAGCCGAGGGCGCATTGACCGCGGGCGCTTTGGCGCGGGCAGCGTCGCTTTTTGCAGCGCGGTCAGCAGCCAAACCGAGATTCGCCAGCGTTGCCGTCAGCAGCATCCCGAGAAATAAAGAGAAAAGCGTGTCGTTGGTTTTCAGTGCCATGAGTAACCTCCAGAAAAACATTGGGCCGTGGCTGTTCCGAATACCTGAGGGGGAGCGCATTTTACACCAACCGCGTCCGCAGGCCCTACGGAGTTGCATGAGAGACTGCGTGGTATAGCCTGGCGACGATGAGGTGTCACATCAGGGAACAGCTCGAGAAAGCTCGAGGACGAAGAAGCCCGCGGATTCGGCCGCCCTGCTCAAGCGCTGGTCTCCGCATACGAAGTTTCTCTTCGCGGGGCGTTCTTGACACCAGGTCAAGGCGGCGGCAAGTTGCAGGCTGTCAGCCGCTCGTAACTCGTAAATGTCCAACAAGCGCGTTGCAAGGCCGCGTAATTGATCACCAGGAAGAATTTCTCTCCACCCGCGACTGATCATTTCGAGACGGGCCAGAGCTCCCTTTTTCTCGATGTCCTTCAGTTTTCCCAGACGATGCAGCCGTGAGATCGCACTGTGTACTTCCACCGCGCTTGCCCACCACACCACGGGCAAGAGCCGCCGCAAATAGGATTGCGCCTGGCGGCTGGTGATCTCATGAATGCACAAAGGAACCAAAGCGCTGGAATCCCAAAAGGCTGTTGTTTTTCTCACCATCCCTCATCTCGCTCATCCACCACTGCTTGGATACCCGCGCTGGAATCCACCCTCCCCGTTGGGATCTTCAACAGTTCGTCCACTTTGATGGCTGTCTTTGGTAGCCGCATTTTCCCGGCAGTGACCAGGCGCAGTTCCTCGTCCTGGACTGCGTCTGATACGAAGGGGACCAGCTTTGCGACCGGAAGGTTTCTGTCGCGAATCACAATTTCCGCGCCGCCTTTGACAAACGCCAAGTACTTGCTCAGGTGATTTTTCAGTTCCGCAACGTTAACGGTGCGCAGCATCATGGCTATTATAGCCATGGCATGCCTCCCAATCCTCACCTGAAGCGTTCCTCGATGGACGCATCCCGAGCCCTGGCCGCGGAGCACATAATTGGGTTGGTAGAATGGTAGAAAATACAGGTAGAAAGATGTGGGGGCAAGCATGAGCCTCAATATCAAAAACCAGGAGACACATAAGCTAGCCACGCAATTGGCAAAGCTGACCGGCGAGAGCCTGACCGAGGCGGTCACCAAAGCCGTCCGCGAGCGCCTGGACCGCGTGCGTGGGCAGCGCGGAGCCGGATTGGCTGAACGTTTAGTCAAGATTGGAAAGGATTGTGCAGCGCACTTGAAGGAGCCCTTTCGATCGCGGGCTCACGGCGATCTGCTCTACGATGACAAAGGTCTGCCGAAATGATTATCGATACCTCGGCGCTGATCACCATACTGCGCGACGAGCCAGATGCCATCTCGTACGCGAAGGCGATCGCGAACACTGTCGTCAGGCGTATCTCCGCCGCCAACTACGTCGAGGCCGCCGCCGTCATCGACGCCAGCCGTGACCCCATTGCCAGCCGCCGCTTCGACGATTTCTTGCGGGCAGCGAGGCTTGTGATCGAGCCCGTCACGGAAACTCAGGCCCGCATAGCCCGTGAAGCCTACCGCGATTTCGGCAGAGGCAGTGGCCATCCGGCAAGGTTAAACTTTGGCGACTGCTTTGCTTATGCGCTGGCCGAAGCAGTGAACGAACCCCTGCTGTTCAAGGGCGATGATTTCGTCCACACAGATATAACGCCTGCTCGCACGCGGTCATCTTGAAGTGGCGGTTCCCCGGCGGATGTAGCGATGGCGGATTCCTACCCCGGCCCGCCTTCCAATCAACTGTGGGTGGGCATTGCCCATCGCCTTCGCTGAACTCGGATTTCACAAGGACTGCGGCCTCTCGGAGC
>DASQXC010000038.1:0-3122 GCA_035639935.1 Terriglobales bacterium | reverse complement strand
TGGAGCATGAGGATAACGAGATGATGCGGCCCTACGATGTCATTGGGTAAAGGCTCACTGGCAGTCTCCGGAGTGTCGTTAAGCCATGACCGGCGCAAGATAATGGGAGTCTCAGCCGAGCAATGGGCAGTCATAGTGGGGCTGCGGTGGCAGGCGCGAACAAAGCGTGAGCCCGCCGGCAAAATCCCGAGCGTAGCGAAGGACCCCGTAAGAACCTGGTGGAGCTAGTCGGGATCGAACCGACGACCTCATCGTTGCGAACGATGCGCTCTCCCAGCTGAGCTATAGCCCCACAGCAATGCAGTCATTTTAGCAGACGGCCGCGACTGACGAGCCAGCACAATGAATGAGCAAGCCCCCCGATTTGTAGTTGGTAATTTGTAAAGTGCAGGGCTCAATACGGCCCTATGATCCCGCCGATTGCGCGTGTCGCGGGCGACTTTTTCTCTGCTGCGGCAATCATGTCAATATACTTAAGCCCCGACCCGGTATTGAGGAGTACAACTTTCTGCTCCGGTTTGAGAAATCCGTTTGCCAGCAAGCGGCGATATGCGGCTAGCGACGCCGCTCCCTCGGGAGCGGCGAAGATGCCGTCAGCGATGGCCCAGGCGCGCAGGGCATCCATGATTTCGTCGTCGCTGACCGCAATGGCAGTCCCCCCGCTCTTGCGCAAGATGTCGAGAATCAAATAGTCGGCATAGGCCTTGGGCACGCGCAACCCGGCCGCCACAGTCGCGGCGTGCGGCCAGGGATCCGACACTCTCTTGCCTTCATCCCAGGCTTTCACAATAGGCGCGCAACCGCTTGACTGCACACCGACCATCCGTGGCCGCTTCGGGCCAATCCAACCCAGAATTTCCATCTCGTCAAAGGCTTTCCACATCCCGATCAGGCCCACACCGCCACCGGTGGGATAGATGATGGCATCAGGCACCTCCCATCCCATCTGCTCGGCCAGCTCGTAACCCATGGTCTTCTTGCCTTCCACGCGGAATGGCTCTTTGAGCGTGGACACGTCAAACCAGCCCTCGGCGTCCTTGCGCTCGGCAACCAGACGCGAGCAGTCGCTGATGAGGCCGTCCACGAGCGTGACGTGCGCGCCGTAGCTGCGGCACTCGACCAGATTGGCTTGCGGGACATCGTGAGGCATGAAGATGTGGGCCTCGATTCCGGCCGCGGCGGCGTAGGCGGCCAAGGCACTGCCGGCATTGCCGGCGGAGGGGATTGCCAGCTTCCTGAGCCCATAGGCGCGCGCCATGGTCACGGCCATGCATAGGCCGCGCGCCTTAAATGTTCCGGTAGGATTAAGACCCTCGTCCTTGATAAAGACGTTCCGGTATTGCCGACTACGAAGCAGAGGCGTGAAGCCTTCGCCCAAGGAGACAGGTTCGGCTTCGGGCAGCACCTCGGCGTAGCGCCACATAGATGAGACACGCCCACCGAGCATCTCGCGCGTGAAGCGGCCGCGCAGTCGCTGGAGGTCGTAGCGGACATAAAGCGAGCCGCCGTCCTTGGGGCAGGTGGTCCGGGGGGCCTCCGCCGAGAGCCGACTGCCGCATTTGCTGCACTCCAAAAAGGCGATTTTCGCCACGACCGGGCAGTGTAACAGCGTGAGTCTCCAGGAGGCGTAGTAGAATCTGGACAGTGAAGCTACCCATCCGCCTGCTCGCAATCGATATAGACGGCACCCTTCTTGATCCGCACTTCGAGATTTCCACTGCCAATCTTGCCGCATTGAGGCGTGCGCACGAGAGCGGGGTCGAGATTGTGCTGGTGACGGGACGACGACACCAGTTCGCGCTGCCGATCGCGCAGTCGCTCGCGTTCCCAGTATGGCTCATCAGTTCGAATGGCGCCGTGACCCGCTCTGTCAGCGGCGAATTGTTTCACCGCGACCTGCTCCCTGCCGATACGGTGCGCGATCTAATCACACACATGGAGCCCTTTCGCGGCAACCTGGTGGTGACCTTCGACTGCGAGGGAAAAGGAGCGCTGGCGCTGGAGCGAACCGACGAGCTAAGCTCGCACATACAGCGCTGGATCGAGAGCAACCTGCAGTACATCGAGTTTGTAATCCCCATCGAGCGGGCGCTGGTGAGCGATCCCATCCAAGCCATGTTCTGCGGCACCATCGCGCGCATGCAAGTAGCGCAAGAGCGCTTGCGAGCAGCGGGCCTGACGCAGCGGGTCACGGTGCTGAAGACCCGTTATGATGCGCGCGACCTGATGATCATCGACGTCCTTAACCGCGGGTGCTCTAAAGGGCATGCATTGGAGCGCTGGGCACACCACCGCGGCTTACGGCGGGAACAGGTCATGGCCATAGGCGATAACTACAATGATATTGAGATGCTTGAGTTCGCCGGAGTTCCCGTTATTATGGGGAATGCGCGCGAGGACCTGAAGCAGAACGGCTGGCGGGTCACCTCGTCGAACGAACAAAGCGGCGTAGCCGCGGTGGTGGAGGAAGTACTGTTCGGGTGAGGGTGAGTTTGCATGTTTAATTTTCTTAAACGCGCCTTGCCGCTGCTGCTATTGAGCGCCGGTGGGTGGGCCGCCGATGCTAGCTCTCCCGGCACCCAGGTGGCCTACGACGCCGTACTGCGCAACGGCTTTAGTATTCGTCACGACCACTTGGAAAGGCGGCAGGGCGTTACCCGGCTCTATCTATCTGCCGATCCCACTAGTGGGTTTGTGGATGTGCCCGCGGAAGAGATCGTTTCCGTGAATCGCCAGGAAATTCCGCTGCCACCGCCGCCAACTCAGGCGGGGAAGGCGGGGACGCGCGAAGAAATGGAGCGCTGGGTGAACTCTGCCAGCGAGCAGCACCAGGTAGATGCGGACTTGATTCGCAGCGTGATCAAGGCGGAGAGCGGTTTCAATCCACGTGCCGTCTCGCGTAAGGGAGCACAAGGCCTGATGCAGCTTATGCCGGCAACGGCCGACCGGCTGGGCGTCAAGGACACCTTTGTTGCCAGCCAGAATATCGAAGGCGGCACTCGCTATTTGCGCGATCTTTTGGTGCTCTACAACAACGACATGGCCAAAGCCCTGGCCGCCTACAATGCCGGCCCACAGCGGGTAGCGCAATATAAGGGCGTTCCTCCATACCGCGAGACGCA
>DASQXC010000037.1:0-8588 GCA_035639935.1 Terriglobales bacterium | reverse complement strand
GTTGAGGTCGTTGATCAGAGGCAGAGTGGATTTCAATTGTGCCAGGTTGCTGGTCAGCGCCTGCGCCATCGCCCTCATCTCCGCGGCGTGCTCTTTCATCATGTCTTTACATGCCGTTCCCGTGTGCTCTCCGTGCTGAACGCGCCCCTGGGAATGTTGGGATGGAGTTGGGGTTTGTGATCGAACAGGAATTGCGAGAGCGGCCAAAACAGTGGCAATAAGAATGGTGGGGTTCATGGCGTCTCCTGTTGTGCAGAGGGAAGGTAGATCAGAAGCTTAGAAAAATGGGATGCTCACATGTCTTCCGCGGCCGTCCTTACCGGGCTCCGGGCGGATGGCGAAGAGTTCCCCACCGAAGCCACCATTTCTCAAGTTGGGAGGGGCGAGGAGAAGTTCTTCACGGTGGTGCTACGCGACATCACCGCCCGCGCCTCGGCAAAACCATGGAATGCCCACCAGTGTTTAATATCCAATAGGCGGTCCCAACGACTGCGGCGCGGAGAATCTCCAGACGCGGGGGGACAATCTATAGGAAGAGCAGGATGAGCCAACCTTCTCACCTGGGGAATGTTATCAGCCGCGAAATCATCGGCGTGGCGCTGGATACGTTTCGCCATTACAAGGTTCGCTTCACGCTGACTGCGCTGGGCGTCGTTATCGGCACCGCCTCCCTGATCCTGGTAGTCACCATCGGACTGACCGGTAAGCAGTATGTCCTCCGCCAGATCGAGGGCATCGGCGCCAACATGATCTGGGCCTCCTACGAGATCTGGGCCTCATACGATAGCAGTGGCGCCGGGCCTACCGAAAAAAACAGCCCACTGGACTCGTTGAGCGTAGAGGATATGCACGCTGTGCAGCGGCAGGTGCCCGGCATCGCAGCGGCATCACCCATGGTTTCGCTGCGCGAGCGAATTCCCACGGGTGGAGGCAAGCAACAGGACGTGCTTGTGCTCGGCGTCGATCCGCAGTATCAGCAAATCCGAAACCTTGAGGTTCTGGCGGGGCGCTTTTTTGACGAAGTCGACGTACAGGCCAACAACAAGGTGGCGACGCTCACCGACCATCTTGCCAGGCGCACCTACGGCAGCCAGAAAGCCGCCATCGGCACCACCGTGCGCATCGGCGGACTGCCCTTCACGGTCATTGGTACTGTCAAGGAACGCGTGGAAACGTTCGGCCAGTCCGAATTAGCGGGCGATACTATCGTGATTCCCTACCGCATCAGCCGCTACTTCGTTCCGGGCAGTGCTGTGGACCAGCTCTTTTTCTCGATGGCCAATCCCGCCGAGGTCCGGCCGGCGACAGCCGCGATTAAGAGAATCCTGCAGGCGCGCCATCGCCCGGAATCCGTGTACCGGGTGGAGAACCTCACGCAGTTGCTCACCGTGGCTGCGAAAGCTGCCAACGCGCTCACGATGGTCCTGCTGCTGGTGGCCTTGGTCACGCTGCTGGTGAGTGGCGTCGGCATTATGAACATCATGCTGGCCACCGTGAGTGCCCGCACCCGTGAGATCGGTATCCGCAAGGCGGTAGGGGCGACCGCAGCAGAGATCAAGTTCCAGTTTTTAGCCGAAGCTGTACTCATCTCGCTCATTGGGGGCGTGATCGGCATTGCTGTCGGGCTGGCGGTGCCCTTTTCCGTACGCTTCTTCACCGATTACAACATCCCCATCTCGGGTATTTCGGTACTGGTCGCGATCGGCGTTTCATCGCTGGTGGGGATTCTCTTCGGCACAGTGCCGGCCACGCGCGCCGCCCAAATGGATCCCATCGCAAGCCTGCGCTACGAATAGCCCAACCGCATTTTGCTATCATCTGCACCTGTCATCTTTTGGCAAAGGGAGACAGAAATGGCAGTGCGACCGCCAGAGCCGGATTTGTCGGCGCTGAAGATCGACGAGCACGCGCGTACCCCAGGAGGCAGCCGATGGCTGCGCTGGTTTGCGGCCGCTGTGGGCGCAGGTTTCCTGCTGTTCGCGCTGGGTTTCGCCTTCATCCGCAAGGCGCCGACCGTCCAACTGGCCACTGCCCGCAGCGCTTCGGCTGACACCCGCATCGCGCTGCTGAACGCCAGCGGATACGTCACCCCGCGCCGCCGGGCCACCGTGGCGGCCAAGATCACCGGCCGGGTGATCAAGATGTATGCGGAGGAAGGCATGCGGGTCCAGCAAGGACAAGTGCTCGCGGTGCTGGATGAGTCCGACGAACGCAGCCGCCTGATTTCCGCCCAAGCGGACCGCGATGCTACTTCTGCCGCACTCGCCGATTTGCATGTCAATCTGGCCAATGCCGAGCGTGAACTGCGCCGTACACAAGAGCTGGAGAAGGGCGGCGTTAGCAGCCCTCAGGCGCTCGACTTAGCGCGCACCACGGCCGAGAGCTACCGCGCGCGGATCAAGCTGGCGGAAGAGCAAGTGCGCGCGGCCGAGGCGCGCATCAAGGTGGCGCAACAGGACCTCGACAACTGCATCGTGCGCTCACCTTTCGCCGGAATCGTGGTCTCCAAAGATGCGCAGGTGGGCGAGATGGTGTCGCCCGTTTCGGCAGGCGGCGGCTTCACGCGCACCGGCATTGCCACCGTCGTGGATATGAATTCCATCGAGGTGGAAGTGGACGTGAACGAGTCCTACATCGCCCGCGTCCAGCCGGGACAGCCGGCAATATCCGTACTCGATGCTTACCCCGATTGGAAGATCCCGTCCCACGTGCGCACCGTAATTCCTACCGCCGACCGGCAGAAGGCGACCGTCAAGGTGAGGCTTTCGTTAGACAGGCTGGATCCGCGAATCCTGCCCGATATGGGAGTGAAGGTTGCCTTCCTGGGCGAGCAGACTGGCGCAGGCCCAGCAGGCGCACGCGGGCTCGTGCCCCACGACGCCGTCCGCCAGGAAAACGGGCAGCCTGTGGTGTTCCTGTATCGTGATGGTAGAGTGGAACGCCGCTCGGTTCGCGTGGGCGCTACGCAGGGCAACGACTTGGAGATCATCGCCGGTGTGGCGGACGGCGATCGGCTCGTAATTGGGTCCGAGCCGTTGAAGGACGGCCAGCGCGTGAATGTGAGGCAGTAAAAAATAAATAGATTTGTCATCCTGAGCGAGCGCGAGGAGCAACGCGACCGAGCGCGACGCGCAGGACCTGTTTTTGTGACGGAGAAGTGGAGAATCATGGTCAGAGTCGATGGTCGCGGCGACGGCAACGGCCTGGTTCGCGTGCGAGGTCTGGACAAGAAATACCAACGCGGCAGCGAGGAAATCCACGTCCTGCAAGGCCTGAACCTGGATGTGGAAGCCGGCGACTTCGTCGCCTTCATGGGCCCGAGCGGCTCCGGCAAGACCACGCTGCTTAATCTGCTCGGCGGCATCGATCTGCCATCCGCGGGCAGCATCATCGTCGCCGGCGACGAAATCACGCGCATGTCGGCCAGCAAACTCACTGCCTGGCGCGCCCGGCACGTGGGCTTCATCTTCCAGATGTACAACCTCATTCCTGTACTGACCGCATTCCAGAACGTCGAACTACCCTTATTGCTGACCAGGCTCTCGAAGGCCGAGCGCCGCAAGCACGTGGAAACCGCTCTGGAGATCGTTGGGCTGGGAGATCGGATGCACCACTACCCGCGCCAGCTCTCCGGCGGGCAGGAGCAGCGCGTGGGCATCGCCCGCGCTATCGTCGCGGATCCTACTTTCCTGCTGTGCGACGAGCCCACGGGCGATCTGGACCGCAAAAGCGCTGACGAGATTATGGAGTTGCTGGCGCGCCTTGTCCGCGAGCACCACAAGACCGTGCTGCTGGTGACACACGATCCCGTAGCCGCACAGCGCGCGCACACCGTTCTGCACCTGGATAAAGGCGTGTTGGTCGAGGGCCGCGCGGCGGAGGTGCGATGAAGTATCGCCACCTGGTTTTCGCCAACTTATTTCGCAAGAAGGTCCGCACCACGCTGACTTTGGGCTCGTTCGCGGTGGCGCTGTTCCTGTTCGGATTGCTGGCCGTAATCCGCGGCGCCTTCAATCAGGGCTTGGAGGTGGCCGGTGCGAACCGTTTGGTCATAGTCAATAAGGTCTCTATCATCCAGCCGCTGCCCATCTCCTACAGGGAGAAGCTCGAGCGCGTTCCCGGCGTCACTCTGGTCACGCACGCCAACTGGTTCGGCGGCGTCTACCAGGACGAGCGGAATTTTTTCGCTCAGTTCGCCATTCAGGACGAGACCTATCGTCAAATGTTTCCCGAGTTCATTGTGCCCGATGATCAGTGGAACGCCTTCCTCTCCGACCGCGAAGGCGCCATCGTCGGCGACAACACCGCTGCGCGCTTTCACTGGAAGATCGGTGACCGCGTCCCCATCAAAGGCACCATTTTTCCTGGGAGATGGGAATTCAATATCCGCGGCATTTATCACGGCAGCCGGCCGCAGGATGACACGACGCAATTCTGGTTCCGTTACAAATACCTGGAAGAGCGCGAGAACCCTTATTGGAAGGGCCTGATCGGCTGGTACACCGTGCGCATTGACGATCCCGGGAACGCCACCCGCATCGCCCGCGCCATCGACGACACTTTCGCCAACTCTCCTTGGGAGACGAAGACCGAGACCGAAAAGGCCTTCGCCGCCGGCTTCGTCAAGCAAGCCGGCAATATCGAGTTCCTGATCCTCAGCATCGGCGGCGTGGTCTTCTTCACACTGCTGCTGGTTACCGGCAACACCATGGCCATTGCCGTGCGCGAGCGCATTCGCGAGCTGGCGGTACTGAAGGCTGTCGGCTTCTCCGATGCTTTTGTACTCGCACTTGTGCTTGGTGAATCGCTATTGCTGGCCGCCGTGGGAGGAGGACTCGGACTTGTGCTGTCCAAGCTGTTCACGCTGCGCGGTGATCCTACTGGCGGCATGCTGCCCTATTTCTATTTGTCGCCGCTAGCAGTGATCCTGGGACTGGTCGCCGCACTGGCAGTTGGTGTGGCTGCTGGAATGTTGCCTGCCTGGTCGGCCATGCGGCTCCGAGTCGTAGATGCGCTGCGGAGAGTGTGAAAATGGCTATCCCGCTCGCTTACAACTTGCGCAGCTTGCGTGTCCGCTGGATTTCCACGGTGGTAGCGGTGCTGGGCATCACCGGCACAGTGGGCGTATTTGTGGCCATGCTGGCCCTGGCCAAAGGATTCAAGGCCACGCTGGTTTCGTCCGGCTCGCCGCGCAATGCCATCGTCCGCCGCGCTGGCGCCACTTCCGAAATGGAGAGTGCCGTCACCACCGATCAGGTGCATGTGATCGAAGACATGCCCGGTGTAGCCCGCAAAGGTCCCGAACCGCTGGTCAGCCCGGAAACGGTGGTGGTCGCGGCCTTCCCGCTCAAGGCCACAGGCACCGACGCCAACGTGCAGGTGCGCGGAGTGTCGCCGCGAGTCCTCGCCGTACGCGACCAAGTAAAAATAGTTTCCGGACGCTTCTTTCAGGCCGGCCTCAACCAACTCGTGGTCGGACGCAACGTCGCCGGCACTTATTCCGGCTTCGATATGGGCAGCACCGTCAAGTTCGGTGGCGGGACCTGGAGCGTGGTGGGCGTCTTTGACGCAGGCGGCAGCGCCTTCGATTCCGAGGTTTGGGCGGACGCGCAGGTGGTCAAGCAGGTCTACAAACGCCCGCTTGACGTCTACCAGTCGGTTACAGCGCGCCTCACCTCTGCCGATGCCTATCCTGCTTTCAAAGACGCTATTACCTCCGACCCGCGCGTTACCTTGCAGGTGGACCGCGAGATCGAATACTACGAGAAGCAGTCGCGGGCGTTCACCCGCCTGGTCACTGTGTTGGGTGTGCTGGTGGGAGGGGTCATGAGCCTCGGAGCTGTGATTGCGGCGCTAAACACAATGTATTCGGCCGTGGCCGAACGCGCACGCGAGATTGCCACCATGCGCGCTCTTGGGTTCGCCGGCGGCGCGGTGGTGACCTCATTCATGTTTGAGGCGCTTTGCATTGCCTTCGTGGGCGGCCTGCTTGGGTGCATCGCGGTTTTGCCCCTCAACGGCCTCACCACCGGCACCATGAACTGGCAGACTTTTTCCCACCTGGCCTTCGCCTTCCGCGTGACCCCGGCCTTGCTGATGGGTGGAGTGATCTTCGCACTAGCCATGGGAATCGCCGGCGGGGTTCCACCTGCCATTCGTGCCGCCAGAGCGAGGATTGCAGTGGCATTGAGAGAGCTCTAAGGCTTGAGAAGCGCGCCCGTTCCTTGAGGGACTTTGTAGGGCATGGCGTGCGGGTTGGGGCCGGTGATCCTCGGGATCGTGGCTGAGCTCGTGAGGGATCGTCGATGACTATCTTGGAGCAATGCTTGGCGTTCGCGGGCATTGGCGTCGCCATGTTTGTGGTGGCGGTGTTGTTCTGAAAACCCGTTTCTCGCGGATGGGCACGAGAAGAAACTGGGTGCGGGCCAGCAAAATCGGGTGGGAATTGATGCCGAAACCCCGTATGTCCGGGCCTCAGCCGCCTAGTGCCTCGTCTCTCTCTTGATGCCTGTCCATGAGCCTGCTCCCGCGGCAATTTACGCCCGATGGTGGAAGGCGCGAATGATGTAGAAGGTCAATGCCGCCATGGCGCCGGAGGCAGGAATTGTCAGGATCCAGGCCCAGACGATGCGTCGCGCGACCCCCCAGCGCACTGCGGAGAGGCGGTGCGTGGCGCCTACGCCAACAATTGCCCCGGTAATAGTGTGTGTGGTGCTCACGGGAATGCCGGCAAGCGCCGTACCGAAGAGGGTCAGGGCGCCCGCGGTTTCGGCACAGAAGCCGCCCACCGGCTTGAGTTTGGTGATCTTGGATCCCATAGTGTGCACGATTCGCCATCCCCCAAAGTAAGTCCCCAGGCCCATGGCCAGGTGGGCGAGCAGGATGATGGGCCAATGGAAGTGCCCCCAATTCGCGGCCATGTCGGCCTTGGACATGTATCCACCGGTGAACAGCGCGCCAGCCACAATGCCCATGGTCTTCTGCGCGTCATTGCTCCCGTGGCCCAGGCTGTAGGAGGCCGCAGACAGCAGTTGCAGGCGGCGAAAGAGCTTGTCCACGCGCTGTGGCGGCCGGCGGCGCATGATCCAGTACACCAGGATCATGATGCTGAACCCGAACGTCAGGCCAATGATGGGCGAGAACACGATAAAAATTAGGGTCTTGGTCCAGCCCGCGGGCAGAATGACTTCCCCCGCGCGGTTCCAGCCGCGGAGGATCGAGGCGCGGGCCATGGCCGCACCTGCGTAGCCGCCAATCAGGGCGTGTGAGGAAGAGGTCGGCAAGCCCCACCACCAGGTAAGTAGGTCCCAGATAATGGCGCCCAACAGTCCGGCCAGCACCACCCACTGCGTGACGATCGAGAGGTCGATCATCCCCTTGCCAATGGTTTTGGCGACCGCCGTCCCCAGAAAGAATGCCGCGATGAAATTGAAGAACGCCGCCCAAAAGACAGCGATGGTAGGAGCCAGCACGCGCGTCGAGACCACGGTCGCGATGCTGTTGGCAGCGTCGTGAAAGCCGTTCAGGAAATCGAACGTGAAGGCAATCAGAACGGTGATAACCACAAGGAACAGGTGTTGATTCATACTGGTCAGTGACAGGGTCAGGGTTAAGGAATCGGTGGCCAGTTGGCCGCGAGATTTCCTACGGGGCCGGGCTCTCGCGGACGATTCACGCGCTCTTCAAAACCACGCTTTCGAGTACGTTGGCCGCATCTTCCGCCTTGTCAGTGGCGGTCTCCAGGACTTCGTACAACTCCTTAAGTTTAATAAGAGCGATGGGATCGCGCTCCTGATCGAACAGGCGGCCGATGGCGCGGCGGCTGACAGTGTCCGCCTCGTTCTCCAGACGCTTGATTTCCACGCAGTGTTTCAGCACGTGGTCGTGCTTCTCCAGGTTCTTCACTGCCTTGTGCAGCTCTTCGCATTGCTTGACTACCAACTCGGCGAGGTTCTTGGCCTCGGGAGGCGCGCTCTGGATCTTGTACATCACCAAGCGGTCGCCGGCTGAGTTCAGGAAGTCGAGCACATCGTCGATGGAAGAGGCCAGCTTGTGGATGTCTTCACGATCAAAGGGGGTGATGAAGGTCTGGTTGAGCTTGGTAATGACGTCGTGGGTCATCGCGTCTCCGCGGTGTTCGATGTCTTTCAGTTTCTGCACGCGGCCGGGGATGTCGTTGAAGTCACCCAATATCTCGACCATCAGGCGGGCGCCCTCGGTGAGGTTGGCAGACATCTCCGCAAACATGTCGTAAAACTTGGTCTCGCGGGGGACTAGACGAACCATCCCAGGCTCCCTCTGCCGGAGGCTTCGAGCGGCTATCCAATATCGCATCCGGAGTCGGATAGGTCAAACGGTTTGCTGAGTGTCAAGCCAGCCCAGGAGGCCCGGGCGCACCGCCCAGTGCTTGGAAAACCGCAGAGACGCCGAGGGCGCCGAGATCAGAGTACAACGTCCGCCATTTTGGTGGTGGTGCCTCACTGATGAGTGGTAATTGGGGCACCCTACGAATGTTGGGTCTGGAGTTGTTGGCGCGCACCGCGGAACAAGCGCAACAGTGCGCGGTACACCTGTCGAATGGCCAGCAC
>DASQXC010000036.1:0-4255 GCA_035639935.1 Terriglobales bacterium | reverse complement strand
TCCCGATGCCCCTTACTATCGCTACCACATTGCCGGTAAAGACATTCTCGAACTTCAGCCTGGACCCGCTTTTCGTCTACAGCGGGTGTTCAACAATCGCCACATCGAGAACCTCTTCCGCGACTTTTCCTCCATCAAGTTCTTTCTCGCCCGCGAGCACGTGCGAGAAGTTCTGGTACTGCGGTAAGCCCGAGGTCGCAGCTCTCTGGTGCCGGCCCCCTGTGATACCTTTATCGGTTCCTTGCGCGCTATGAAAGCGGTTCGCTTCCATCGGTACGGCGGTCCGGAAGTCTTGCAGTACGAAGATGTACCCGATGCCAGGCCGCGCGCCGACCAGGTGCTCGTACGGGTCCGGGCTTGCGCCCTCAATCATCTTGACCTGTGGCTGCGCAAGGGCGTAGGGCAAGTCCCACTGCCGCACATCAATGGCAGCGACGTAGCGGGCGAGATCGCAGAAGTAGGCGAGTACATCAGCGACCTCAAATTCGGGCAACGCGTGCTGCTGGCGCCCATGGTCTTCTGCAACCATTGTCAATACTGCTCCTCTGGTCAGCAGAATTTTTGCCGTCAGTTCTCTGTTCTGGGGAATCGCGTGGACGGTGGCAACGCCGAACTGCTGGCGATCGCGCGGGTGAACGTAGTGCCTATTCCTGACAACCTGGGTTTCGAGCAGGCAGCAGCGATTCCGCTGGTGCTGGTAACGGCGTGGCACATGCTGGTGTCGCGCGCCAGAATTCGCCCGGGACAGTGGGTACTGGTTATCGGTGCCAGCTCGGGCGTAGGTTCCATTGCTATCCAGATCGCAAAGCTGTTCAACTGCAGAGTCATCGCCACCGCTGGCGACGAGCGCAAGTTGGAGAAAGGACGCGAACTGGGCGCCGACTTCACCATCAATCACTATCAGCAGAAGATCTCGGAGGAGGTGAAGAAGATCACCGCTAAGGAGGGCGTGGACGTTGTCCTGGAGCACGTTGGCAAGGCGGTGTGGGACGAGTGCATAAAGTCGCTCAAGCCTGCGGGCACGCTGGTTACCTGTGGCGCTACCACAGGGCCGGAGGTCGGCATAGATATACGCTTCCTGTTCTCCCGCCAGTATTCAATACTGGGCTCGTACATGGGCACCATGGGCGACTTCCATGAGGGCCTGAAGCACGTCTTCAACGGGCGGATTAAGCCGGTTGTGGACCGGCGCTTCCCATTCAGCGAGGCCCGCGCTGCCCACGAGCGACTCGAGAAAAGCGAAATGTTTGGAAAAGTGGTGCTGGTGCCATGAATCGTTCGCCTGGAGCGGCCGCGATACTGCTGCTGGGACTGCTGGCGATGGGTGCGGGCGCGGCTACCAAAGACGCTGTGATTGATTTCTCCGGCACTTGGAAGCTGAACATCCAAAAAAGCCGAGGCGCCCCCGACTGGAGGCCTGACACGGTGCTCGTGGTGCTGCAGTCGCCATACCAGATGCACTTCACCTATTTCCTCAACGCCGATGCGCCCACGCCCTTCCAAAGCAACGATTACGTCACCAACGGCAAAGAGGCGCAATTGTACGCCACCGGCAACGAGCGCGCCTACGTGAGCGCACGCTGGACGAGCAAGCACCTGCTGGAAGTGAAGGTGCACCATGTGGTGCGCAACGAGGTCGCCGACACTGGCTGGTTCGAGACCGACACCTGGTCGCTTTCCGCTGATCGTAAAACCCTCACCAACAAATTGTCAGACGGAAAGATGATCGTTTACGACAAACAGGAGAAGGACAAGGCGTACTGAAGGCCACTGTGCTGCGTCCCTATGCAGGGGCCGCGCATCCAAACAGATAGAGTTATGGCGCGAGAGACAGATCCCATTCCTAGCGCACTTGGCGAAGAGCGCTTCGACAATCTTGTCGGCTCCGAGCACGATCGCGGGCGCATCCGAACCGTGACTTTTGGCTACGACCAGCACGAGGGCCTCATTCTCACCCAGCTCGACAAGGCGGTGAACTGGGTGCGCAAGAACT
Organism: Terriglobales bacterium; assembly: GCA_035639935.1. Taxonomy (GTDB): domain Bacteria; phylum Acidobacteriota; class Terriglobia; order Terriglobales; family Acidobacteriaceae; genus JAHFUA01. The sequence goes on along the minus strand of DASQXC010000036.1, from coordinate 2,262 downwards.
CGCTGTGGCCGATGACCTTCGGCCTGGCATGCTGCGCCATCGAGATGATGGCCATGGGAGCGTCGCGATTCGACATTGCACGGTTCGGAGCTGAGGTCTTCCGGCCGTCGCCCCGGCAATCCGACCTGATGATCATCGCGGGCCGGGTCTCGCAGAAAATGGCACCGGTCATCCGCCAACTCTGGGAGCAGATGCCCGAACCCAAGTGGGTCATCTCCATGGGCGCCTGCGCCACCTCCGGCGGCGTATATAACAATTACGCGCTGGTACAGGGAGTCAACCAGATAATCCCTGTGGACGTGTACGTGCCTGGCTGCCCGCCGCGTCCCGAGCAGTTGATCCACGCCATCATGCTGCTGCAGCACAAAATCATGAAAGAGCGCGGCAGCTTCAAACGGGCGCTGAACCTTGCTTAGCATTCAGCAGTCAGCACTCCGCATTCAGCCATAGCAATCAGGCCGGCGCAGTCACTCATGCGGCTCAAGATTTAGTGTAACCCAACGATTGTTTCGTGAAAGAGCACGCCTTCACAGGTTCCTGAAAAACTCCGGATGAGGCGCGCTTTGAAGGGGCGCGGCTTCAGCCGCGCCGTCCAAAAAAGAAACACAGGAAGGTGTCATCCCGAGCGGAGTGCGAGTCGAGGGACCTTGCGTTGGTGTTTAGTCCCGAAGAACAGCAGATCCCTCGCACCGCGCTCGGTCGCTGCGCTTGCTCGCGCTGCTCGGGATGACTATTCATTTAGGGCTGTTTTCGGCACGGCTGAACAGGCTGCTGAAAAAATGCAGATTCCTTTCCGCCGCTTGGTCGCAACGCTCCCTCGCGGCGTCTCGGAATGACGATATAAGGGACTTGTGCGGACGGGCTGAAGCCCGTCCCCTGCGAAAGAGCGGCTCTGCGACTTTTTCAGCGCTCTGTAAAGCCGTGCCCTTCCACAAAGCAAGGCCACAGCAATCCTCGAGCCGCCTTATTGCCGCGACTCCAAACTGAGCGCTGAATGCTGAGTGCTGGCGGGCAGCAGAACTCTTCCATGCGGCATCTCATTGGGCTGTACGACAACGACCTTCGCTCAGGGACCCCATGCGCAGTTTCCGAAATCTCCTGTTCCCCGTGCTGCTCGTGCTGTTCAGTCAGGCCCTGGCAGCGCAGCTACGCCAGATCGCAATGGTGGACATCCCGGGCCGGCCCGGGTTTGATTCCGTGGCCTTCGCCGGGAATTATCTTGTAATAGCGCACCGCGCTGCCAATGCCGTGGACATCTTCGACCCCCGGTTGCGGCGGCTGAAAGCACAAATCACCGGCGTCGCGGACCCGCGCGGCATCGCTGTGGACAACGCCGCAGGGAGGGTATATATCGCAAGCGCCGGCAGCAATTCTCTTGTCGTGCTCTCCACCACTGACTGGAAGCCGATAGACACCATCCGGTTGAAGCATTCACCCGACGCGCTGCTGCTTGCCGCAGGCAAACTCTACATCGGCAACTGGCTCGAGAACTCCGTAACCGTTCTCGACCTGGAGCGGCGCGATGAACTCACCACCCTCGACGTGGGCGGCAGGCCGCAAGACATGCTGTGGGACCCGGGGACCAATCTCATTTTCACCTCGCTCGAGCAACTGGGCCAGGTGATCGGTATCAATCCCGGGCAGCAGATCGCGAAACGATATCAACTCCGCGCCTCCCAGCCCACTGGACTGGCGCTCGACACCAAGGGGCGCAGGCTCTTCGTCGCGGTGCGCTACGCGGTGCTGGTGCTCGATGCCGACAGCGGCGCGGAACTGGCGCGCATCCCCGCGACGGGCGGCATCACCACGCTCTGGTTTGACGCGGGCCAGCAGGCGCTCTACGCCGCTGCCACCAATGGCTCCGTAAACCTCATCGCCACTGCGGGCGACCGCTTTCTCAGCCAGCATGAGCTGCAAACTCAAGTCCACGGACACAGCTTCGCCTATGATCCCGCCAAGAAAACTGTGTATCTGACCGGCGGCCGCGAAGGCCGAAGCAAGCTGGTGATCCTCAAGACGGTGGATACGCAGGTCGCTGCCGGACCGGCCTCGGGTGTCACCTCACCCAAAGCGCAAGTAACCGCGGAGAAGAAGTAGTTTTGCGAAGGGCCGGCCCCCGGCTCGGCGGGTTCCGGAAAGAGACAGCGATCAAAGCGCAGATCGCGTTCATATTCCGCTACCGGATCGGCGCACTGTTGCCGCTGCGCGATCTTCCCCAGACGATGATCGTGCTGGCCAGAAAGCGCTAGCTTGCGTGTGGCA
>DASQXC010000035.1:0-2865 GCA_035639935.1 Terriglobales bacterium | reverse complement strand
CTCGCCCTCGTACACTTCCAGCTTCTGCATGTCTTCGGAGGTGCCCAGAGTAGTGGTGACCAGCGCTTGCGTCTCGCCGCGGGTAAAGATGGCGGAGCCGTGGGTGCGCGGCAGCACGCCCACCTCAATGGTGATGGGGCGGATTTCGTCGAAGGCACGTGCATCCGGACGCCTGCGCTCGTTCAGCACCTGGTCGCGGAAGATGCGCTCCCGCAGCACGTCGTAGTAACGCGCCAGCTTATCCCGGCCTTCTTCGTCCTCCTCGGGCAGTGCTTCCAGTAACTCCTTCTTCAGCTCGCGGACGCGTTGGTAGCTCTCTGCCTTCACGTACTTGTGGGTGTCGAGCGCATCCTTGAGACGCGCCCCGATCCTGGCCTTAAGTTCGTCGTAGTAGCTCTCGTCAAACTCGACGGGCGTGACCTCGCGCTTGGGTTTCCCCACCTGCTCGGCGATCTCGGAGATGGTGGCGCAGATCTTCTTGATCTCGGCGTGGGCGAACTCGATGGCATCCACCACCGTGTCCTCCTTCACTTGCCTTGCGCCGGACTCGATCATCACGATGCCTTCGGCGGTGCCCACCACCATGATGTTGAGCAGGCTGTCGCGCATCTCCTGGTAGGTGGGGTTGATGACGAACTGCCCTTCCAGTAATCCGACGCGCACGGCGCCAATCGGGCCCTGGAAAGGGATATCCGATATCGCCAGCGCGCACGACGCGCCATTGATAGCGGCAACATCCGGATCGTTCTCAGTGTCGGCCGAAAGCACCAGTGCAATCACCTGCGTCTCGCAGCGAAAACCCTCCGGGAACAGCGGCCGGATAGGACGATCGATCTGCCGGCTGGTGAGAATCTCTTTTTCCGTGGGCCGGCCTTCGCGCTTAATGAAGCCGCCGGGGATCCGCCCGCCGGCATAGGTGTACTCGCGGTAGTCCACGGTCAAAGGAAAAAAATCGATGCCCTCGCGGGGTTCGGGATTGGCGCAGGCGGTGGCCAGCACCAAGTTATCAGCGGCGCGCACCACACAGGAACCGTGGGCCTGCTTGGCCAGATGTCCGGTCTCAAAAGATATGGCTTTGCCGCCGGCAAGCTCGACAGTGGTTGCATGCTTCATTGATAGGTCCTTTCTTCAGGAGCACCTCGGTATCGTGAAGGTGTTCACAGGTGGGAAGCGCAAGCGAACTGCAACAAGAACTCAGGCTGCCGATCACACTACCAGCGCAGCAACGATAGGTTGCGAGCCCTGGGGGAAACGCTACTTACGAATGCCCAGTCTCTGAATGACGTCTTTGTAGCGCTCGGAATCGTAGGTCTTCAGATAGTCCAGCAAACGGCGACGTTTGCTGACCATCATCAAAAGACCACGCCGGGACGCGTGGTCGTTCTTGTGGGTCTTGAAGTGCTCCGTCAAATCCGTGATCCGCTCGCTGAGAATCGCGATCTGCACCTCGGGACTGCCCGTGTCGCTCGCGTGCGTGCGGAAACGGCTGATGACGTTCTCTTTGCGCTCTCTCGCTAACACTGATCCTGGTGCGCTCCTACTCTAATTCTCTTTTCTCCTTCGTGTCTTTTAGCAGACTAACATGCCGGAGAGAGAAAGTGCAAAGGCGTCCTCCAGGCCTGGCATTCCCGCATAGACGGTGCGAAACAGGATCCTCAGCGTGCGGGGGCTGCAGTAGCTCTTGCAGGTAGTGGTTCCAGACCGTCGGATCGCCGACTGTGGCATGTCCACGGCCGCTGAGCGGCAACAACACGTAGCGGCCCTTCTTCACGCGTTTGATGGCGCGCTCCATGACACCCAGCTCCGGAGGATTGATGAAATCGTCGGCTGCATTGATGGCGATGAGCCGAGCCTGAATGCGTTCCAAATCCGGTTCCGGATTGTAGGTTCGGGAAGAGTCGAGCTGATACAGCATGTCGTTGGCGTCTCCATGTGCCCAGCGGGCAGAATCTTGATCGAGCACGCTGTCAGCCGCATCCCGCGTCGGCGCGCGCGTCTGCAGCGCGAGGGGGCCGCCTACTGCCAGCGCAAGCATGCGGGCAGCGATGACAATATTCGCCGGCTGTTTCTGATATTCGCCGTTGTTCCACCCGGAATCGTTGCGAATGGCATCCATGGCAGTGCGCCGCCACATGCGGTTACGCCCCGCGATCTCCACCGGCAATGAAACCATGGGCATGAGCGCATCCATGAAATCGGGGTGCAGTTCGCCCCAGAGCCAAGTGTGCATGCCGCCCATGGAGATTCCGGTGACCAACCGCAGGTGGTTGAGGCCGAGGCCTTGGCTTACCAGCCGGTATTGCGCCTCCACCATGTCATAGTAGTCGTAATGCGGAAAACGAGCGTGCAGGCCGTCGCTGGGCTTGGACGATTGCCCGTGTCCAATGCTGTCCGGCAGGATGACGTACCAGCGGCTGATGTCGAGCGGCTGGCCTGGTTCGTACAGCTTCTCGAAGGCCGGAGTCAGGTAGTTCTCTCCCGACCCGGTTGTGCCGTGAAGAAAGATGACCGCGTTCTGCACTGTGCCCTGCGAATCGCGCATTGGCGTGCCCAGCGTGGCGTAATGCAGACGCAACTCGGGCAGGACTTCGCCGGAGCGGAAATGGAAGTCGCGCGGGACGAAGTCACCTTCTTTGGGCTGCGGCGCGGTTTGCGCCTGCGCGCAGGTAACCGCGACCCAGACCAAAACCAGTAGCCATGCAAGCCGTCGCATCGGAACCTCACTTCCCTGCCAGACCGTAAAGACGCGCAGCGTTGTCGTGCAAAACCATGTGCGCGATCTCGGTCGCGCGTTGGCGGCTGATGAGTCCGTCATTCATCATGCCGGTGAGCGCAAGAGCCAGCGCTTCGCGCGCATCATGTGTG
>DASQXC010000034.1:0-4255 GCA_035639935.1 Terriglobales bacterium | reverse complement strand
CCCGAGCTTGCGCCCGTAAACGTGCTGGAAAGGATCTGCGGGATCCGGTTAGCGTGAACGATGAGATGCCCACTCCTCTTTGAAATCATAGAGTTACGGCATATCCCTGCGCGGAATCCATGAAAAGAAAGGAGTTAGAGGTAAAATCTTGAGCCATAATAGCTAACTATTTGAGATTGAATTATAACTAATAGACATCAACGCCGCACCAAGTTGTGTTCACACCTACGCGTTCTAATACAGCCGCGCTCAATCGGATTTTTGGCCAGGGCTTGAACGACGCTTCCGTGGTGGCCGAGGTTACTAGTTTGGGAGGGGTACAGACTCCACTTAACCAATATAGGCTTCCTGGAACTCCAACCCCGGCAGTTTTCCGCTCAGCAGCTCACCCAGCTTAGCCAGGGGGCAGCGCACGCCGATGTAGAACGTCCCGAAAGCGGCATAGACGGCGCTGACCTCGTCGAAACGCATCTCGTAGATCAATTTCTTGAAGATCAGCGGATCGTCGGCAAACAGGTCCACGCCCCATTCCCAATCATCGAAACCGATAGAGCCGGTTATGACCTGCTGCACTTTGCCGGCATAGCGGCGGCCGACTTCGCCGTGCTCCTGCATTTGCCGCTGGCGCTCCTCGATAGGCAGGCGGTACCAGTTCTTGTCCTCGCCGCGCTTGCGGTCCATGGGATAGAAGCACAGATAGCGCGCAGCGGGAATTTTCGGGTACAAACGCGTGTGCATGGCTTCGCGCTGGCGCTCCATGCTCTCTTCGATTTCCCGCTGCCATTCCGGCGAGTGTGGTTCGACTCCCCGCTCGGCCAGCGAGCGGTAGAGCTTCACGCTGGAGTCGTAGAGCCCGAGCTCAACCACCGACAGATACGAACTCGTAGGCTCAAGGAAGGCGTGCAGCCTCAGGCTGTGCGAGCGCAGCTCGGCCGCTTTCAGCTCGTCGAAAGAATCGCGGAAGTGAAGCAGCATGAAGTCGGCCTTGTGTCCGATCACCGAGTAAAGCGCGCTCTTCCCTGCTTCTTCCGCCGGAAGCAGCGCAGCGACAGCCTCAGCGACGATGGACTTGCGTTCGGATTCGGGCAGCGCGCGCCAAGCAGTCCAGCAAAAGCGCGCCATGTTGTGAAGCACGCTGGCGCCCTCGATCGTCATCGGCACTTGTGCCATCTGCGCCCGCGCTGTCTCCAAGCCGACCTTGCCCGCCATGAATGACTCTCCTGCGTGCGCGAATTGTAGCCGGGGTGCAATCCATTGTAATCTGTCGAGCCGGATCATAAGGCAAAGGGGAAACTGCTGACTGTTTGCAGAGACGCAGCATGCGGCGTCTCTACTTCGAGGAGGGTAGATGGTGCGCGGCACGATCACTCGCCAGCCTGCCAAGACCGGACGCCACGAAGGCGCACGACGAGTGCCCACGCCGACGGCCGTGCCGAAGCCGCACAAGACCCCACCCTTGGCAAAAGAAGCCAAGGGTGGGGCACCCCCAGCCAAGCGTGGCCCAGCCGCCCAAGGTGCGGCACCCAGAGTGGCGCCCCGTCCGAGTAAGCCGGCCGCCAGATACAATCCGCTGGCGCCGGAGCGCATTAATGAGATCCTGAAGCGCCTGGATGAGCGCTATCCCAAAGCCATCTGCGCCCTGCACCATAAGGCCCCCTGGGAGCTGCTGGTCGCCACCATCCTGTCGGCGCAATGCACGGATGCTCGAGTCAACATTGTTACCCCTGTACTGTTCCAGAAGTATCCGACAGTGGCAGATTTTGCTGCCCTCAAGCCCGAGGAACTGGAGCCGGACATTCGCTCAACCGGTTTTTTCCGCAACAAGTCGAAGTCGCTGGTGGGCGCGGCCAGGAGGCTGGTCAGCGAGTTTGGCGGAGAAGTCCCGAACGATATGGAAAAGCTGCTCTCACTGCCTGGGGTGGCGCGCAAGACCGCGAATGTTGTCCTCGGTACCTGGTTTCGCAACCCCACAGGCGTGGTGGTGGACACACACGTCACGCGCGTTGCTCACCGCCTGGAGCTGACGCGCCAGCAGAACGCCGACAAGATCGAGCAGGACCTGATGAGCATCATCCCGCGCGACCGGTGGATCGATTTCAGCCATCAGGTCATCTGGCACGGACGCCAGCTCTGCACGGCGCGTTTGCCTAAATGTGCCGAATGTCCGCTGGAGAACCTCTGCCACGCAGCGGACAAGACCTGGAGCACGGTGGAGATTCACAAGTCGGCCAGGCCGTAGCTACAGCAAACAAAGGTTACTGCTGCTGGTTCTGCTTCTCCGCCAAGAATTCCGGCTGTTTCTTGAGGAACTCGATTCCCTGGGTGAAGCTCAAATTTTCCGGCGCCCGCCGGTAGTCAAACGCCGTCTCGTGTTCGTTTATGTTCAGGGACCGGAACAGCAGGACCTTGCCGGTGAATCGCAAGCGCAGGTCAGTGACTTCCCATCGGTCATCACCGATGCGCGACTGCTCGACCTCAAAGCGGCCACCCGGATCCAGGTGGCCAAGAATGCCCCATCCAAAATTAACTCCCTTGAACAAGCGCCCTTGTATCTTGACCAGCCGCCGGTCTCTGGGATCTATCAGCATGGTGCCTTCCATGCCTTGGTACACTTGCAGCTCGCGATTGGGTGGGTTATAGGCGGGATTCGGCTTGAATTTCAGCCGAACCCACTCGTGTCCATCTTTCCCAGGCTCAAAGCCGTCGTAGGTGTACAGAAATGCCTCAGGCAGCGCTCTCACCATCTTGGTCGTGCGCTCTTCGTCTTCCTTTTGCTGTTTCCGCTTGGCAGCTCGCGCCTGGGGATCGCTGGCAAGCTTGTGCAGACGCTCGTCGTCTTTCTTGCGCTCCTCGGGCGTGGGCGGCTTGTCGTTAACAGCGATGAGCCGCGCGACGATGCCCTCGTTGGTCTCTACCAGCTCCTTAGTAATCGCCCCAGACTTTGGCGTTTCCGTGCGCAGGCGGTACACGTAGCGGACGTTTTCCTGGCTAGCTTTATCTTCGTTGCCGATTGCTTCCCGGACCAACTCCTGAGCGGCGACCTGTGGTGTCTCCGGGGCCGGAGCTTCCTGGGCGGTGGCGGCGAGGCCCAGCAACACACAGCCGACACCAATCGCGATTTGGGCTCTGAGCATTATCCTCATAAAGCAGCTTTTCAGCTTTAGACGCCGGCCTGCAACCGGCGCGTTGCTTTTCCTGAAAAATGATGCCACAGGTTGGCAGTTCACATACGAGAACTTAACTTACGCATTGCAGAAATCAGCGCTGGTTTGAGGATTAGAAAGTCGGCCTCTTCGGAAGGGCAGTCCCATTGGTTTAAATCGCGGAGCACGGGCGGTACCGCTGTTCCCCTGGTTTTCGGTACCACCTGTCGGCGCGACAGTTCCCGATGAGGCCGACGTTCAACACTGTCGCAAAGCGTTGGCCAAACTGCTGCAGCGCGTCTTTTGGAGGAGAGCGCACAAGCATCTCTGCATCAAAGAGTTAAGCCAAGATACGAAGCGTTACTCTGGAAACAATAACAGACAATTGATTAACCACTCCATATTTAGCACCCGGCTGCCACCCCTGTGCATGCGTTTTCCGCGCGGCTCCCCAGCCAACCTGCTTTGGTTTGTTCGGATCGCGGATGTCCGGCCGTGCCGCCGCAGCATCGAGGGCGATTCAGAATGACACCATTCCATCAATAGCAGGGCAAATTCGCGATTGCTGCCTGTCCAGCCGAAAAGCTATAGTGTGTTTGCTGCTGCTTTCCATCATAGGCTGCGGAGAGCCGACTTTGGGGGTACCTTCAGCCGCATATGAGTCCCGTGACGCGCCATTTCCTCCGTCTGTTTCGGGGAAATGGGGAAACCGCGATGTCCGAGGCAGGGCCCAATGAGCGCCTGCGCCGACGTTCAAGCGGCTTGGCCGAGTTCAACCGTGCTATCGCAGGCGAAGAAGGCCTGAGTATCCTCGACCTCGGTCCCACGTCACCCGGCAATATCGCGTATTTCACTGGCCTGGGGCACAAAATTTATAACGAAGACGTACTCAAGGGATCCGAGGATCCCGGGCTGGTAGTGCCCGCCGAGGGTAGTGGCTCGACGCGCGATCCCGATCGCTTCCTGGCAGAGAACCTGGCGTATACCGGCACCACGTTCGACGCTATTCTTTGTTGGGACACCTCTGACTATCTGCACGAGGCGTTGGTGAAGCCAATGGTGAACCGTATCCACCGCCTCCTCAGACCAAACGGTATCCTGCTGGCCTTCTT
>DASQXC010000033.1:0-2770 GCA_035639935.1 Terriglobales bacterium | reverse complement strand
AGGCGCGGCGCAAGCGAGCGAGCAGTTTCCAACTGCCCGTTCAGGCGGCGAGACAGCCGAGTCGCTGCGCGAACTGGTGGCACATCTGCGGCGACAGCGTGGCCAACTGTGCGAGGAATGGGCGCGGCGCATCACCGAAGCCCAATTGCTGACAGCCATGACTAAAGAGGAGGTCTTTGCTGAAACAACTTCTGTGTATGACAAGTACGTGGAGGCACTAGCCACGGGCACCTTCGAGGCGTTGCACGCATATTCCCGCGACCTGTCCGAACGCATCGTCCCGAGAGGTGTGGAGACGCACGAAGTGCTGGGAATAGTGCTGCTGCTGCGCGATGTGCTGGCCCGTTCGCTGTTTTCCGAATACCGGACTGACTATAGCAAGCTCGACCGGATCCTGGACACCTGCGAACCCGCTGCTAACCGAATTGCGAACACTGTAGCAGTAGGCTTCGTGCAGCAGCGCGAACGGGTCATCCGCCAGCAACAGGAAGCGATTCGCGAACTGTCCACCCCCGTGTTGCAGGTTCGCGAGCGATTGCTCATCCTCCCCATCATCGGCGTGATCGATCCTCAGCGTGCCCGCCAGTTAACCGAACAGTTGCTGCGAGGCATACGTACCAATCGTGCCAAGGTGGTGGTAATCGACATCACCGGCGTGGCCGCGATGGACGCCACAGTGGCCAACCACCTCGTGCAGACCGTGGAGGCATCGCGCCTGTTGGGTGCTACGGTCGTCGTCACCGGCCTTTCTGCCGAGATTGCCCAAACGCTGGTCAACATCGGCGTTGACCTGAGCAAGATGAGCACTGCTGGCGATCTTCAGGGCGGCATCGAACAAGCCGAGCGCCTGCTGGGCTACAAGGTGGTACCGGTGGCTGGAACCAACTAGAGTGTTCCAAGTGGAAGCCGCCATGGAAGTTCCGATTCTCAAACAGGCAGATATTCTGATCGCCACGGTCCAGGCAGCTCTAACCGACGCGGACCTGCTGGAGCTTCGTCGTGCCTTGGTTGAAAAGGTCGTCAAAGTCCGCGCGCACGGGGTCATTTTAGATCTGACGGCGATGGACGTATTGGATTCGTTTGCATCACGGACCATGCGGGAAATGGCACATATGATCCGGTTGCGAGGAGCGGAGACGGTAATCGTGGGCATCCAGCCGGAGGTGGCCTTGGCAATGGTGCAATTGGGGCTGTCGCTGAAGGGGATTACGACGGCACTCGACTTGGAAGAGGGGCTGAAGTATCTGCGGTTGAAGTTCGAGAATAACTGCTAGAAGTTTGACCTGTCGTGGGAAATGAAAATCTGCGTCCCGATTGTCTCGGATCAAGATGTCGTAGCGGCGCGCCACAAGGGTCGTCTTCTAGCCACCGAATTGGGCTTTTCGCCGAGCGATTCGACTTTGATTGCCACGGCAATTTCAGAATTGGCCCGTAACATCGTGTCGTACGCGGGGCGGGGTGAAATCGTTCTGGTAACCAGTAATAACTCTGGCCGACAGGGGGTTACTGTGATGGCCCGGGACGACGGACCCGGCATCCCCAATATCGAGCAAGCCCTGCGAGACGGCTATTCCACTTCGGGGAGTCTTGGCCTGGGCCTCCCGGGTGTACGGCGGCTGATGGATGAATTCCAAGTGGTCTCTGAAGTTGGGCGAGGCACGACGGTCACGATACGGAAATGGAAGTCCTGAGCGAATCTGCGATCGAAGTGGGTGTTGCCGCCTTGACTCTCTGTGGGCAGTCGACATCCGGCGATCGGCATGTCCACCAGCCGTTTACAGGCGGGGTACTTTTGGCGGCAATAGATGGTATCGGACATGGTAATGAGGCCGCTGTGGCAGCCGAGTCGGCCTGCGCGACCTTGAAGGCGCACGCGACGGAAGCGGTTACCGCGCTGGTTGAGCGATGTCACGAGAATCTTCGTAGCACACGTGGCGCAGTCATGTGTCTCGCCGCGTTTGACGTAGCGCACAACTTGATGACTTGGCTGGGGATTGGAAACGTTCAGGGGATTCTGCGGCGATTTGGCGCGCCGGTCCACGCCAGTGAGGAATCTTTGCTGGTTCGGGCCGGCGTGGTTGGCAGCCAGTTGCCGCCATTGCGAGCCTCAGTCCTTCCGGTTGCCCGGGGGGATACGCTGATTTTAGCAACTGACGGGGTGAAAACCGGGTTTGCTCGCGGGATCGCTTATGCCGCGCCTCCTCAGAGGGTCGCACAGGCTATTCTGGATGGCCATAGCAAGGGCACGGATGATGCGCTTGTGCTGGTGGCCCGCTACCTTGGACGGCGGAGCTAGTGGAAAAGGCGGAAACAATACGTCTCCTTGACTCCCTTTACAGTGAGGCAATGGAGCAGTACCTGGCCGGGGCTGGAGAAAGTGCCTTACGCGGCGCCTACGAGGCTGGGCGTTTGGCTATGGCCAAAGACTTCGGAGTTCTCGAAGTGGCCGCGCTTCACCATTCTGCCCTAGCGAAAGCTCTGACTGGCGCTCACGGGCAGGACGAGATACGGGCGAAGGTCAGCGCCGCTTCGCAATTCTTGGCGGAAAGCCTCTCCGCTTATGAGATGGCGCATCGAGGTTATCGCGACGCGATCACTGCGCTGCGTCTTCTGAATGAAAATCTGGAACTGGAAGTCAAACGTATCGGCCAAACAGTTCACGACGAGGCCGGTCAACTCCTGGTCGCTGTCCATTTGGCCATGGCGGAGATCGCCCGGGATCTGCCGCCCGGCTTACGCGACAGAATCAGTGACGTCACCGGTCTTTTGT
>DASQXC010000032.1:0-2310 GCA_035639935.1 Terriglobales bacterium | reverse complement strand
TGTCATGTGTGCACCCTGTCCGGCAGGCTTGCCAATCGCGCTGATCCGGCAGTTGAGAGCCTCCACATCCACTGCGCCCACCACCGACTGGGGTACAACACGGCGCTCACTTGCACTGACAGCCAGTCCACCGGCAGAAGTGGCGAGCCAAAGGTCGTGGGATTCCATATCCAGCGCTGCATTGCAGTGCGGAAGAGGATGGGATCAACAGAGAAGTCGGGGCCGGCGATTTCATGCAGTATCCCGTCCAACGTGAACAGCACTTTCCGCAACATCAGCAACGCAGCGGGGAATATGACTCCCTCCAGAGCGAGCCTTTCCAACAGCCGTGTCGCATCCGCGACTCCCGGAAACGCACTGGGCGGCAGTTCGCCCAAGAAACCGGAGACACAGTGCTCAATGATTGGCACCATTTTCTGGGATTTCTTGCATGTGAGCGCTTGAATTTGCTTGCAGATGCCTGCTGGATCGCGCAGCGCAACCATGGCGAGCAAGACCGCGAGATGCCGCCGTTGCTCGCGGCTCAGGCGCTCAGTCAGAGCCCAGTCGAGGATGACCAGTTCACGCCGCCCGCGGTCGTAAAGGAGGTTCCCCGCGTGGGGGTCTGCATGGAAGATCGTGGCCTCGCCGGACGATAGCAGGGGGACAGCAATCAGCGCTTCGACCAGTTGCTCTGCCAGCGGACTGCGCCGCCACTGGGGCATGTCTTGAACCGCGTCTGTGACTTTCTCGCCTCCCTCCTCGGTGGTCGCGGTGATTTTGGAGGTGCACAGTGGCTGGATCAAGCCTGGTGTGCGAACTCCCGGTAAAGAGCCGTAAAGACGACCTGCCTCTAGGAGCATCCGTTGTTCGCGGACGAAGTCGATCTCGTGTTCCAGCAGTTGCCGCACCTCGCTGAAGGTTTCAGAGGCGGCGTGGGCCTTCAAAGCGTATGCGCTGCCCTTGGATTCAACGAACCTGGCCAGTCTCTGGAGCAGTTCGGTGTCCTCTGAGAAACACGCCGGAACATGGGGCTTCAAGATTTTGAAGACACCTTTTTCATCCTGTCCGCTGGTGCGGTTGCGCCATGTGAACCGCACGACGGCGCTGACGCTGGCCTCTCGCCAAATTGCCGACTCGATCTTGACGCGGTAGGTTCGAAGCGCAGGCCCAAGCTCCGCCACGATGGTGCTGTGAATGTCCTGATAGCTCGCGTCAGAAATGCCGTTTTCGAGCGTAGAAAGGGCATTCCGCAATGATGCGTGCAGGTGCCGGTTTCGCGCCACCACCTGCCCAAGCTTTTGCAGGCCCGGCATGCGGGCCAGCAGCCGCAGCAAGCGTTCCTCGGGTGCGGTTTCCGGAGGAAGGGCCATCTGCTCGACGAGCTTGGGCGCAAGTCGGGCTGCGGACAAGCGCGACAAAATGAAGACTATTGCATCGTGCACAAGCGGCCGCCATTCCGCGTAGACCGCTGGGACAAGTTCCATCGGCAGGTACCGGGCGACGTTTCGGGCCATCTCGTCGCGCAGAAGCCAGCCTGCGGGCTCTCGTAGCGCCGCTTCCACAGCCGTAGGGTGATCAATAGCGGAACTTGACAGAAAGTCGGCCATGGTAGCATTGGGCAGGCACCGAATAGATTCCTCGGTGGGAGATGAGCGCGGTGCAGTACGCCACTCTAAGCGGCGATTGTTGGCCCCGTGTTTTCGCCGGAGTGCCGACATTTTTGCGCTCAGCGGATCGCATTCTTGTAAACGACACCACCCTTCATGACAAAAGGTACATTGCGCACGGCAGTGATGTCCTTTACGGGGTCGCCTTTGATGGCGATGATGTCCGCAGCATAGCCGGGGGCGATGGTTCCGATCACGTTCCCAAGCCCGAGCGATTCCGCTGTGACGGAGTTCGCTGAAACCAGGGCGGCCATGGGAGACTGGCCGCCATCGCGGACTCGATAGATCAGCTCTTCCGCATTATGGCCATGTGCACCGGCGGTCGCATCGGTTCCATAGGCGATCTTCAACCCTGAGTTGTGGAGCGCCAACTTGAACAAATCAATGAGCGGCTGATGGATGCCTTCCATGGCCTTGAATCCGGCCTCCGTGTAATTGCCAATCCCCAGGTAACGCTCCTTGTTGTTCATATAGTTGTAGTACACGAGCCCGACTTGCGGGTCGAGCCATGTGCCGTGCTCCACCATCAGCTTCAGATCATCCGGGGTGGCGTAGATGCCGTGCTCGACCTGTGTACAACCAGCGAGCACAGCGCGACGAATGGCCTCGCGATAGGCGTGTACCAGCACGCGTAGACCGAGCTTGCGTCCCTCGTCGCAGG
>DASQXC010000031.1:0-4764 GCA_035639935.1 Terriglobales bacterium | reverse complement strand
CTTTACGACATCAACTATGCCGGCCGGCAGCGCCAGGACGAACTCACCACCTATGTCTTTGACGTACGGCCGAAACAGATTGATCCCGCGAGACGCTACTTCGAGGGCCGCATCTGGGTGGACGATCACGATTTTCAGATCGTGAAGACCAAAGGCCGCACCGTGCCCGAGTTCCGCGCAGGCAGCGGCAGAGGGAAGAAGGTTAAGCCCGGCCAGGAAAACCTGTTTCCCGCTTTTACAACCTGGAGGGAACAGGTTGACGGCCAATACTGGTTCCCAACCTATACCCGCGCCGATGACACGCTGCACTTCAGCACCGGAGACGTGCGCATCCGCGAGATCATCAAGTACACCAACTACAAGCGCTTCGGTTCCAAGGTGCGCATTACCTATGAAGGCCAGGAGTTGCCGCCGGCGCAGCAGGGCAAGGGTGGGGAGCAGTCTCCGAAGTAGTACCGAGTTGCGAGTACCGAGTACCGAGTTGCGAGTACTGAGTTGCGAGCAGTGACTGCAGAATTGCGAATATGCAGACCTAGAGCTTTCTCAGTGCTGAACGGCACGGCTGAAGCCGTGCCCCTTCACAAAGCAGGGCTACACCAATCTTGGAAGCGCTTACTCGCAACTCGGTACTTACGCGGCCGGTGCCAGCGACCGTTGCGCCGCCTGCTGGATGAAGCGCTTCATCACCGTTGCCCACATGACTTTCTTGCGTAAGGCGCTTTCCTTGACGCCGCGTCCTTGAGCAAACATTCCCAGCAGGGCTTTCATCTTCAACACCCGGAGGATGGCTTCTTCCGCCGGACCCAGGCCATAAGCTTCCAGGAAGTTTTCCTGCACCTGGGCGGTGATGTTGCGGTTGCAGAAGGGATACTTCTCCAGCGCCTCCACGGCGGCCAGGAACATGGCTACGTCGTGAAAGGAACTGCCGCGCAGAGTCATGCGGGCGTAATCGCAAATCCCGACGCCCTGTTCTCCAACAATGACGTTCAGCGGAGTGAAGTCGTTGAGCACCGCCGAGCAAGGTAGCGCTTTGCGTGTATGCGCCAGCAGCGTGCGCGCTCCAGAGAGAATGGTGCGGATGGCCACATCTTCCAGTCCTTCACCGCGGCAGTTTTCGCACAGCCGCTCGATCTCGCGCAGCAGTTCCCCTGGATCAAACTGCGATGGCATATCGGCTGTGGCGCGATGAAAGCTGCGCAGCCACTCGCCGGTTTTCCGCGCGGCGACGGCCAGGGTGCCGTGATCGGCGTAGCCCGGCAGCAACGCCGCCTTCATGATGATGGATTGCAGCGGCATGCCGCTGAACTTCTCGGCTAAGACCGCGCCCAACTCGGTGAAGTCGCCGATGGGCCGAGGCACGCCCTGCAAATTCCTCTTCTGGAAAATGGAATATATGCGGCGCAGGTTTGCGGCCTCGACGCGGGCCTGTTCGCGGGCAGCCTGCGCGCCGCACTTGCTGGCGCGATAAACTTTGGCGGCGAGGCGTTCGCTGCCCTCGGCAAAGTCCACCACAATGTCATAAACGTAGTGGTCGTTCTTGGGCGTGTGGCCGACGATGCGGACATTGCGCAGTTCGCTACGTTGCGGGTAATGACTCGTCGCCGACCGCCGCAGTTCTGCGACGATCTGTTCCATCACATTTTCCGCCATCTTGTCTCCGCTATTCGCTTGTTCATGGAACCCAGGGGCAAAGCAGGTCTGAAACTGCAGTTACCCTTCCAGCCAAGGTATCGCCTCGCCATGGCTATGTGATTGAAAACAGGAGACAGTGGCTTGCATGTCTGCCGGGCCGGTGCGGACCAGGCCCGATGCTTGGGAACGGCAATACTCAATAATGGCAGGCAGGGGGACACTGCAGCCAAACTTCATGCCCCGCAGCCAAGCAGGTGCGGCTCCTTAAGAACTGTGCGCGTTGTCGGCTACCAGTTCGTAGGAGACCTTGAATTCGATGCAGCGGTGAAGGGTGCGATAGAGGGGACACTGCATGGGATAGGTGCGATGCACTTCCTCGACTGTGTTGCGGGAGTGTTCGGGCACGGCCAGACGATGGTGCACGAAAACGCGGCGGATGACAAGAACGCCATCTTCCGTCTCGACCTCGCCGCGCACGTCACTGGTGAGAGCGCCCCGGCCGGTCTTAATATTCCGCGCTGCCAGCGCGGTGGCAAACGTGCCTTGCAGTCAGGCCGCTGCGGCGGCCATTACGTAATCGAGAGTCGCGGCACGAGGCTCCTTGATTGCCTCCGGGTTCAGGCCATAGTGCCTGGCGATTGCCCCATGCACGCCAAAGTACACCGGAGCTGATTCTGCCGGCAGGTACGCGGTCCGTAGGGCACCGGAACCACGTTCGATCTTCCCTTCAAAGACATAGGTTGCCTTGGCCATCGCGTCCTCCTTTGCGTGCGGTTCCCTGCTTCTATGCCGCCTCGGGTGTGCGCCGAACATGCACGATGATTGCCTGGACATATTGCGAGCCATTAAGCAAAGTCCGGGACAAGGCGCTCACTGTAGCGCCATGCTTGGGTAAACGGCGGGCAAGCAGATCGAGCCGCTCAGATGATTCTTTCAACAATGCGACTGCCTCGTATAGATCACTTACCAGGGATGACTCTGTCATAAATCGCTCTCGCTGAAATCTTACTCCTCCATGCGCACTACCGTCGCGGACGCGAGCCTTTCCTGTATCAGGCCAGCAACAGTAGCGGGAGGCTCTCACTATCACTTTCGGCTGGCTTCACGAAGAACCATCCCCAGGTTACGTCCGCCGAAGCTGGCGCCTTCCGCCAGCCGGCCGGTGACCTCAACGTGGGCTCCTTGAGTGGGCACGCCCGCTCGTTCGCTGATGACCCAGATTCTTCCGCTGCCATCATCCACCTGGTACGCACCGGCACTTAACAAGCCGTAAGAATCCGTCACAGTGCCGGAGATGGTCACGTCCTTGTCGTGATAGCGGCCCGGATCACGTGTGAGGTCGGCAATCTTGATGTGTTGTCCGCAGCCTTGGAATGCAACGATGAGAATGGTTGCTGCAATGACTAGCGCCTTCACTTTGAGTAATAGCATGCGTACCTCGTGTCAACGTGTGATTCGCAACCTTGCGCTCGCCTCTGGATCAGCGCCGTGTGCTCCGGCAACCGACCGGCGGACCACTTATCCAAGAAAAGAACAGCGGCATTTGCAGGTTGCGTTGCACAGCCATTCCGTCACACAATGAAGGAAAATTCCAGAGCCATCCCAGCGTGCTGGTTCGCACGCTCGTACGGGAGGAAAAGGTTGGCAGCGCCCGAGCAGGCAATTTCTACCCCGCACCATCATCACCGTCATAAAATCCGCATTCGCCGCCGCAAGAAATTCTGGCGCAGGCCATCCTGGTGGTCCAAAATGGGCAGGTCCATCATTGTGATCATGCTCGCGGCCGCAGCTCTCTTTTGCATGTACCTGGTCTGGGCAGGCCTTATCGCAGGTCCCGGGTAGGAGGCCACTCCGCAAAGCCCGCGGAAAAAATCATCGCGCGGGCTTTTCGCTTGATAGTGTCTCGCGTGCGACCACTCCCTGTTTCAACCCGGGCCGCTTGTAATCTGTGTACTTGATGATCTCCCGAATGTGTACGGTATTTCCGTTGCTGAAATTCAGGACGTCATCCGAGCGGGTGTACGTGGGAAACCAGTTCTCGCCATCAATGGGTTCGCGGTACGTCACGAACTTGGGATGGATGTTCTCCTCCGCTCTCCTTTTCTTCTTCGTGGGAACGACATCCGGGACGGTTTTTCCGCAGAGCTTCACCACTACCAGGTCGGTGCTTTCCACCCAAAGGCGGCCCTGGAAATAGTGCTGGCCGGGCTCAAAAACCTTCGGGGCGACGTCGAACACATATGTCTCCAGTTCATCGACCCGCTGCTGGCCCGCGTAAAGCAAGCTGTATTTCGGCAGGTCTTCCGAGCCGAGGAAGAATGCCATCCGTTCGCGAAAGTCGTCGAGATCTTCCACGCTGAGGCTGATCCAGCGTAAAGTGGATTGGGGAGCAAAAGTTACATGTTCGAGACGCTTGCCCTTGGGATCGAAGGAAACCTCCATCACCTGCCGATACTCGCCGTCCACACGCAAGTCGCCGGGGAGCATACCTGGCTGTAGCGTCTGAATGCTCACATCCTGGGTAAAGGTGTAGTTCTTGCGCGCTGTCTTGAGGAGGGATTCTTTGGCGGTAAACTTTTGAATGATCTCCGCTCGACTGAGCCGCTGGGGTGGTTCGGGGCGAAGACGGCCGGTCCCCTTCTCGCAGTCAGTCTGCGACCGCAGAATGGGCGGCCAGAAGACAAAGGAGACAGCAAGCCCCAAGACCAACAGCCATCGGTAGTGATTGCGCCAGCCAACGAACGACATGGGTCACCTCCGGGGAAATCTCACCGCGGCCGTTTCATCAACCCACGCCGAACGGTTAGATGCTCAAAAGCTCCCGGTCATCTTAGCCCTTTCCCTAAGACGCGCAACTCTGCGAAAATTCTAGACAACGAGCGATGGCCCCGCATCGAGATTCTCCCAACTCCGAATCCGCGCAACTTTCACCCTCCCAACGGGTTAATAGGGATGTGAGCAGCCTAGCGCTCAGCCAGGAACTGCCGGGCGGCGGCGCGGCTCGTGCCAGGGAGATGGGAACCATGGTCGCACCCGCAGCGGCCTTGCACCTGCTCAGCGACGCCGAAGTCATGCTGCGCGTCGCGGCGGGAGACGACTCCGCTTTCGACTATCTGGTAGAAAAGTTCCGGC
>DASQXC010000030.1:0-6941 GCA_035639935.1 Terriglobales bacterium | reverse complement strand
CGGGCTGATTTCACCGAGATCTATCGTGGCGCTGGGGTATCGCGCAGCGAATCCGGCGTGCTCTGGCTGAAGCGTCCGGGCAAGATGCTCTGGGAATACCGCGAACCGCAACCCAAAGTGTTCGTTACTGACGGCAAGACGGCGTGGTTTTACGTCCCTGGGGAACAACAGGCGCGCAAGGCAGCGGTAAAGAAGCTGGACGATCTGCGCTCGCCCCTGCGTTACCTGCTGGGGAAGACCAAGCTGGAGAAAGAATTAACCGGGCTGTCGCTGGCGGCCGATGTCTCTCCCGAGAGCCCGGGCGACATCGTGCTGCGCGGTGTCCCCAATGGCATGGAGGACCGAGTCTCCAGCGTGCTGCTGGAGGTGACCTCGGATGGGGAGATAACGCGCATGGTGGTCAGCGAAGTGGATGGGTCGAGTACGGAATATCGATTCGCTAACCGCCACGAGAACCGGCCGGTTGCTGATCAACGATTTCATTTCTCGCCACCACCCGGGGTGGAGGTGATCGAGGCGCAAGACATAAAACCGTGAAGTACCGAGTTGCGAGGACCGAGCAGCGAGAACAGCATGTCGCGGCAAATCGGCGGGGCAATGACTTCTCACCCCCTACTCGCAATTCGGTACTCGGTACTCGCTACCCGGCACTGGCACCGAAGTAACGTATCGGGTGCCTAATGGTGGTATGGGAAGCGAAAGCGGCTACGTAGGAATGTTACACTCTTAACAACAGTCCCATGGCAGAGTTCCTCATAAGAATGGCAGACGAGCGCGGACGCGTGCTCGAACAGGTGGAGAACGGCCCTTCCCAGCAAGATGTTCGCGAACGCTTCGCCCAGCAGGGATTCCTGGTCTACTGGGTGAAGCCGCGGGGCATCCTGGCTGGGGGAGGCCTGCGCCTGCACCGCCGGCGCAAAGTCAAGCTTGACGAGTTCATCATCTTCAACGCCCAGTTTTTGACCTTGATCAAGGCGGGACTCCCCATCCTCACCTCGCTGGACCTGCTGCTGAAGCGGCAAAAGAGCCAGGTATTCCGCGCGGTGCTGGAGAATGTGCGCGATCGCGTGCGTGGCGGCGAGTTGCTGTCCGAGGCGTTCCAGGCGCAGGGCATCTTCCCCAAGATCTATACCACCACACTGCTGGCCGGCGAGAAGAGCGGCAACCTGGAGGAAGTGCTCACGCGCTACATTGCCTTTCAGCGGGTAGCGTCGGCGGTGCGGAAAAAGCTGTTGGCGTCACTGGTGTATCCCGCGCTGCTGATCGGCGGCGTGATCCTGATTTTGACCGTGCTGCTGAACTTCGTTATCCCTAAATTTCAGGCGTTGTTCGCTGACTTTGGGGCTGAACTGCCCAAAATCACCGTGTTCACGCTGACGGTCGGCACTGCCGTCCGGAATTATTTCTTCATCATCTTTCCGGCAATCTTCGCCGCGCTGTTCGTGATGTGGCGTTGGGGCAAGTCAGAGAGCGGAGCGCAGAGACTGGACAGGGTTCGGCTGGCGCTTCCCCTGATAGGCGCTATCTGGCTCAAATATCAAGTCAGCATGTTTTCGCGCATGCTTTCCACGTTGCTGGCGGGGGGTATTCCCTTGATGCCGGCGCTGCAGACGGCCGCCGATTCCATGCAAAGCCGGCTGATCTCCAGTGCGACAATGGGCGCTGCGGAAAAAGTGCGGGAAGGCAGTCCCCTGGCGCGCAGCCTGGAAGACTCGAAGGTTTTCCCTACCCTGGCGGTGGAGATGATCGAGGTGGGTGAGTCCACGGGCGCCCTGCCGGCAATGCTGAATTCCGTGGCCGAGTTCTACGAAGAGGACGTGCAGACCGCGCTGGTCGCCGCTCTGTCGCTGATCGAGCCTGCCATCCTGATCTTCATGGGTGCGATAGTGGCATTCGTGCTGATATCGTTGTACCTGCCCATCTTCAGCCTGGGAGCAGGCGGCATTAAGCCAGCATAGGAGAATGGGGAGAAGCTAGGAGTCTGATGGCGGGTAAAACTCCATTGTTCGTGAACGGTGGTTCCGGCGGTCCTGTAGACCATGCAGCAGAGGAGACGCGCGCCCGCGATCTGGCGCGGCGCTATCGCTGCGAATTCGTGGACCTGCGCAATTTCCACATCCACCACGAACTCTTCCGCTCCGTCCCCGTGGACCTGATGTTCCGCTACAACTTCGTACCATTGGAGGAGCGCGACGGCAACATGGTCATCGCCCTCGCCGATCCCAGCCAGCTCATGATGATTGATGAGGTCGGGCTGCTCCTGGGCAAGCGGCTTGTGACCAAGGTCGCCACTCTGTCCCAGATCTCTGACCTGCTCAAAAAGACCGAGCAGTCGCAGCGCGTGCTGGAGGAAGCCAGCGAGGGCTTCACGCTGGACGTTATCAAGGAAGATGAGGCTGGCGACGAGACCATCTCCATCGAGCGGCTGACCACCGAAGGCGAAGCCAGCCCCATTATCCGCCTGGTGGATACCACCATCTTCACGGCATTGCAGCGCCGCGCCAGCGACATCCATATCGAGGCCCGCGACGACTCCTCGGTCATCAAGTACCGCATTGACGGCGTGCTGCAGCAGGCCATGCCTCCCATCGGTAGGGAGCACCATTCCACCATCATCAGCCGTATCAAGGTGATGAGCGAGTTGGACATTGCCGAGCGGCGCGTGCCCCAGGACGGGCGCTTCCGCGTGCGCTACAGCGGGCGCTCCATCGACTTCCGCGTCTCCATCATGCCCTCCATTCATGGCGAAAACGCCGTGCTGCGCGTGCTGGACAAGGAATCGATGAGCGAGAAGTTCCGCAATCTCACTCTCGACGTGGTGGGCTTCAGCGATGACGACCTGCGGCGCTTCCGCCGCTACATCGCCGAACCTTACGGAATGGTGCTGGTCACCGGACCAACCGGCAGCGGCAAAACCACGACCCTCTACGCCGGTCTCAATGAGATCAAGAGCGAGGAAGACAAGATCGTCACCATCGAGGACCCGGTCGAGTACCAGATCCGCGGGGTCACGCAAATCCCTGTCAACGAGAAGAAAGGTTTGACCTTTGCCCGCGGATTGCGCTCCATCTTGCGTCACGACCCCGACAAGATTATGGTGGGCGAAATCCGCGACACGGAGACGGCGCAGATCGCCATCCAGTCGGCGCTCACCGGTCACCTGGTGTTCACAACCGTACACGCTAACAACGTGGTGGACGTGATCGGGCGCTTCCTCAATATGGGCGTGGAGCCGTACTACTTCGTTTCGGCCCTGAACTGCATCCTGGCACAGCGGCTGGTACGCTTGATCTGCGAATCCTGCAAGAAGAAGGTTTACTATCCTCCGGAGGTACTGGAGGCGAGCGGCTTGGACCCGCAAGTCTGGGGCAGTGTACCGTTCTACGAAGGGGAAGGATGCATGGAGTGCGCCGGCACCGGCTTCCGCGGCCGCACCGCGATCCACGAGTTGCTGGACCTGACCGACCGCATTCGGGAAATGATCCTGGAGAAGCGGCCGACTTCAGAGATCCGCCGCGCCGCCCGCGAGGAAGGCATGCGCTTCCTGCGCGAGTCTGCTTTGGCCAAAGTCAAAGCGGGTATCACCACCCTGAAGGAGATCAATAAAGTCACATTTATTGAAACGACGAGATAGGGTGCATTTCACGCTTCGTGTGGAATGAGATTAGTGAAGGGGCACGCCTTCAGGCGTGCCGCAGCAGGCCCTTTTAGGTCAGCTTTAGCCTCTGAGGGATACACCTCAGGGCCTAAAGGCCGCTCACTTGCAATGCCTAGCGGCACGGCTGAGGCGCAGGCCCTTCACAAAAACTTGAAACGCTCGCACAACGTGAAGTCTTCCAACATATGCCAAGCATCACCAAATCGACGGCCCGTCCGCACATGGCCTGCGAAGTGGCTGCCGATCGCGTAATCGCAGCGCGTGGGAGCCGTGGCGGCCGTGTCGAGCTATACACCAGCCATTCTTTGCCCGCAGGCGCCGTGGTCCCCAACCTGAGCAATGTGAATGTGCTCGATGGACAAGTGCTGCGCCTGGCGATCGCCGAGGCGCTGGCTGCCGTGCAGGACCGCTCGCGCGACGTCATTGCCGTACTTCCCGACTCGGCTGCCCGCGTGGTCATGCTGGATTTTGACACTCTGCCCGATAAGCAACAGGACGCCGAGGCCATCATCCGCTTCCGCCTGAAGAAATCCCTGCCCTTCAACGTGGACCAGGCGGCACTCTCCTACGACGCCCACCGCATAAACAGCCATGTGAAGGTACTGGCGGCGGTATCGCCAAAGCACGTGCTGGATGAATACGAATCGGCATTCCGCGATGCCGGCTACAGTCCCGGAGTGGTGGTGCCCTCGATGCTCGCCGCGTTGGGTTTGGTGGATACGGGCGCGCCCACGCTGGTGGTCAAGGTGGATTCCATCAGCATCAGCGTGGCGGTGGTGGATCGCGACGAACTGCGCCTGTTGCGCACACTGGAGAATGCCAGCGGTCCCGCGGTTACAGGAGCGCAGATCGCGGCCGACGTTTACCCCTCGGTTGTCTTCTACGAGGATACCTACGGCGCCAAGGTGGAGCGTGTGCTTGTCGCCGGACTGCCTTCGATGGCGGATATCACCTCCGCGCTGGAAGCGCAGGTCGGCTTGCGGGTCCAGAGCCTGGTCACCGGACGCCATCTTGAGGGCAAGGAAAGCTCTACCCCGGCTTCGCTGCTGGCGGGAGTTTTGGGAGCAGTGGTCGTATGAAGCAGGAGCCAGTACCCAGTACCGAGTTGCGAGCACCGAGTGGCAGAATGACAAAACCCTACTCTCGGTACTCGGTACTCGTTACTCGGTACTGATAGTTAAGATGCGTACAAGAATCAATCTCGCGACCCAGCCGTACGAAGATGCGCGGCGCTTTTACTTGCAGTGGGGCGGGCTACTGCTCGTGCTCGCGGTAAGCACTGCCTTTCTGATCAGCCTGGTAGTGAAATCGCGCAATGCCTCGCGCGACATCGCTATGAGGGTGGCGCAGGAACGCAGCCAGATCGCGGAGATCGACCGCGAGCGCGCTGCCGCCGAGGCCATCCTCAACCGTCCGGAGAACCGCGACGTGCGCGATAAGTCGCGCTTCCTTAACGCCCTGATCGTCCGTAAGGCCTTCTCCTGGACGCAGGTCTTCTCCGACCTGGAGAGGATCGTCCCTCCGCGGGTGCGCATCGTTTCCATTCGCCCCGACGTGAACACGAGCCATCAACTGGAGATCCACGTGGAGGCCATTGGCGATTCGCGTGACAAAGCCATCGAACTGGTGCGCCGCATGGAGGAATCGCCCACCTTCCGCGAACCGCAGGTACGGGTAGAACGGGTTGAGTCCGGCAAGGCCACGGGGGTGAACTTCAGCATCATCGCCCAATATGTTCCGCAGATACCAAAGGAGGACCGCTGATGCGCAAGCTCTGCGGCGCCCGCAAGCGCTTCACGACCATCGCCATCATTCTGCTGCTGCTGGATGTGGCTGCCGCCGGATTCCTGCTTTCTCCGCTCGGCCACTCCCGCAACATGCGGGAAGCCGAATACGCTGAGGCGCGGCGCGAGCTGCAGATGAAGATGCGCGATGCCGTCCCCCTGCGCGGCATGGACAAGAAGCTGGAGTTGGCGCGGGAGGAAATCGCCGACTTCTACCGCGAGCGCTTCCCTGCGCAGTATTCCGCCGTCTCCAGCGAACTTGGCAAGGTGGCTAGCGAGACCGGCGTCCGCATTTCCCAAATCGGCTATGAGCCCAAGCCGGCGGAAATCCCCAACCTGCAGCAGGTGACGATCAACGCCAATCTGGACGGTGACTACCTTCAAGTGGTGAAATTTATCAATGCCCTGGAAAGGGACCGCATGTTCTTCATCGTGGACAGCCTGACCCTGGCGCAGGAGCAGGGCGGGATGGTACGGCTGCAAATGAAGCTGGAAACTTATTTGAGGTCCGAGGCGGCATGAAGCTGGGCGCGGAAAGCCGAACCAAAGTCATCCTTCTGGCGGTGCTGCTGCTGCTGGCGGTAATCTCCGTGGGTTATATGTTCAACTCACTCAGGGCGGGATCAGTGGCGGCCGCACCCGCTGTCAACACTGCAAACGCCGCTGTGCAGCCAACCCGTCCGGCGGCCGCGCGTGCACCCGCAGCACCAGTTGCCATTCCCAGTCTCGATCCGGAACTGCGCCTCAAGCTGCTGGAGGTCAGCGAAGGAACCAAGTATGAAGGCACGGGGCGCAACATTTTCGTGCCGGCGCTTGAAACAATCCCGAAGCCACTTCCAGCCGACAAACAGCCGGGACCGCCGGCTCCGCCGCCCGGTCCGCCACCCCCGCCGCCCATTCCTCTGAAGTTCTTTGGCTTCGCCAGCCACAGCAGTGAGGGCAAGCGCATTTTCCTGTCCCAGGGCGAGGACGTGTTCATCGCCGCTGAAGGCGACATCGTAGACCGCCGCTACAAAGTCGTGCGCATCAACCCTACATCGGTTGAGATTGAAGATGTGCTCAACAATAATCGTCAGACCATACCGCTGACGCAGTCATAGATAATGAAACTCAAAACTGGTTTCGAAGAAGTTTGTGAAGGAACCCGACTTCGGAGCTTGCTGAAAATAAATTGGCTGGTGTTTTGAGGGGCGCGGCTTGGCTGAGTCGAGACAAGTGAAGGGGCACGACTTTAAGTCGTGCCATACAAGGCCAAATAGAAATCGGCCTTTAGGCCCTGCGGTTTACCCCCAGCGGCTAAAGCCCAAGCTCCTATTTGGCGTTTGCGGCACGCCTGAAGGCGTGCCCCTTCACTTTTCTCGGCTCAGCACGGCACGCCGCTCGCGTCAGGACGGCTACGTTCTGCTGGTGATGATGCTGTTTTTCGCCGTGCTGGCAATCACCTTAACGGCGGTGGCGCCTTCGATCGCCCAGAGTATCCGCCGCGAGCGCGAGATTGA
>DASQXC010000029.1:0-4002 GCA_035639935.1 Terriglobales bacterium | reverse complement strand
AAGGATCGAGCCACCCGCGGCCAGCCAGAAGGCACGCACCAGCTCTGGAGAGTACGGCACTTCCATGACCAGTTCTTCGCGAGGAGAAATGGTGCCATTCTTCAACTTGCAGACCCACTCCGGCGTGTGCACCAGCAGGATATCGGCGTCGCGCGCGGGCTCAGGCGTCAGCAAGTCCTCGGGCGTGGCGATGCCGGTCCGGAGCAACCGCTGCTGGATCAGACGGTACTTTTCTGCCGGGAAGACGTGCTCCCCGATGGGCAGATAATAGGCGTCGCTGTAAATCAGCTTGAAGGGGAGCATGGCTAGGCCCAGTGCCTGAATCGGGCTGCTGCAATGAGTGATGTGCGGCTGACCATACTACACCCGAGCTGACTAAAGCAGCCGTCGCGAGCGTCTGCCAAACACAGCTTTGAGAGCAGCGGCTTTCCAGGGTGCAGCAGTTTCCAACCGCGCAGGTGCGGCATCTCATGAGGCGGTGGAAGTTACGGGGGAATTATGGGCTTGGTAGCAGCCTTGAAGAAAGCGGAGGAGACGCGCAAAGCAGTACAGTCCAGCACGCAACCGAGCACCCTGGATTTCGACGCCGAGCGCGCCCTCCGGCGTCGCATGCGGATTTATCCTAAGCCGGTTCCTGCGATTGCAGCAGCGAAGGCGCAACCGACGAGCGCATCCGCAGGCGCGGCTGAGATCCCATCAACTGAACCGCAGGGCCAGTTGCGCGAGGTTCCTGAATCCGATTAAAGCGTGATTTTTTTCCCGTGTTACCGCCTGCGCTCCCGCACAGCTATGCCTGGCGGCCCAACAGTGCGGTGAATAGGAACAATCGCTTCCCGCGAAGGATCTACTTCAGGCTGTGGGCGTGCCAGCATCTCTTTCTGCATATAAGCGAAGAACTCCTGTATCTCTTTTTGCATGGCTTCCATGCGCTCACGCATTTGAAGAATGATGGCAATACCTGCAATGTTCACGCCCAAGTCGCGCGCCAGCGACAGAATAAACTCCAGCCGCTGCAGGTCTTCGTCGGTGTAGAGGCGGGTGTTGCCCTCTGTCCGCGAAGGCTGCAGAAGGCCTTCGCGTTCATAGAGCCGCAAAGTCTGCGGATGGATGCCGTACATCTCGGCTACGGCCGATATCATGTAGGCGCCTTTGGATTTGCGTTTAGCCATTGAGCACTCAGCAGCCAGCACTCAGCTACCTAGGGAGAATTTGCTGAGTGCTGATTGCTGAGTGCTGACTGCTAGCTTCACACCTGCCTCCACAACTCCGCCCTTGGATCCTCCGGATTAAGTCGCGCGAACTCCCGCAGGATCTCGCGTGAGCGCTCATCCTTCGGAAATGGCGCAACGATCTTGACCTCCACGATCTCGTCCCCACGCACGCCCTCGCGCGTGGCGGAAGGCACACCCTTTTCGCGCAGGCGCAGCTTTTGTCCGCTCTGGGTGCCTGGGGGGATGCGCAGCAGCGACCGGCCGTCGATGGTGGGGATTTCGACCTTCGCGCCCAAGGCTGCTTCGGCCACCGTAACAGGCACGGTGACGTATATGTCGTCGCCCTCGCGCCGGAAGACCGCATGATCCCCCGTTTTCACGATCATGTACAGATCGCCAGGCGGGCCGCCCGTGGCGCCCGCGTTGCCTTTGCCGGGGATCCGTATGCGCTGGCCATCGCGGGTGCCCGGTTTGATCCGCACCTCGACGGGTTCCGTACGATTTATCGTGCCTTCGCCGCCGCATATGTTGCACTGGCTCACGTTCTTGCCTGTGCCGTGGCAGCGCGGGCACTGCACGTTGAATTTCATGCGCCCGGCGGTTTTGGTGACTTGTCCTCTGCCACCGCAGTGTGGGCAGGTTCCCGCGCTCTGGATGAAGCCGCGCCCTTGGCAGTTCGAGCAGACGTCCCGGCGCGCGATGTTCAGGCGCAAGACCGTGCCTCGGATTGCGTCCCAGAAGCCCACCCTGACCTGGTATTCGAGATCGGTGCCGCGTTCCGGCTGGACCTCCGCCTCGCCGAAGCCACCGCGGCCAACACCACCAAAGATCGAAGAGAAAATATCGCGGAAGCTGCCACCCCGGCGGTCGGCACCCGCCTCGCTGAAATCAGAAAAATCAAATCCGCTGAAATCGAAGGGCACACCTTGGCTTGATCCCCGGCGCTGTCCGCTAGCGCCGAAACCGCCTGCGCCGAAACCAGCCCCGCCGCCGCGCGCATAAGCCTCGGCGGTCGCGGGATCGATGTTGTCGGAGTAGAAGCCGACCTGATCGTAGATCTTGCGCTTCTTGGGATCGCTCAGGACATCGTGCGCTTCCGAGATCTGCTTGAACTTCTCCTCGGCGGACTTGTCGCCGGGGTTGACGTCGGGGTGATACTTCCTGGCCAGCTTGCGATATGCCTTGCGAATTTCTTCGGTGGAAGCATTCTTCTTGACGCCCAGGACTCCGTAATAATCTTTGGTCGCAGTGGCCATCGGTTCCTTCGCTCAATTTGCGCAGCCGTGCTCATGAACGTGTGCCGCCAGCTTGGATCCCACCGCCGTAAGCCGCTTCTGTAATTCCTCGCGAAACGCTCTCACTGCCTCTTTATTTTCGGTCGACACCATGCCCAACCGCTCCAGTTCTTCCTGCTGGTCGGCGGCCGCTATCAGCGCAGCAAAATTCTGCTGCAAGTACTGCAATTGGCTGCAAATCATCTCTCCGATCGGAGTTGGCTTCCCCTTTCGCGCTCTTAACTCTTGGCTCTTAGCTTTTGGCCAAAAGCCAAGAGCCTACAGGTCAACGCCGACTTATTTTTTGTCCTCCACGTCCACGTACTCTGCATCGATGACGCCGCCTTCCTTCCTGGCTTCACCATTGCCTTGAGGCGCGCCCCCCGCTCCAGGTTGTGGACCGGCCTGTGCGCCTGCCGGTTGGGCGGCGCGATACATCGCCTCGGCCAGCTTGTGGGAGGTGCGGGTCAGGTTGTCCCGCGCGCGGTCCATCGCGGCCTTGTCGGCGCTCTCCAGCGCCTTCTTGGCGTCGGCGAGAGCGCTCTCCACATCACCACGCTCGCTACCCGAGATCTTGTCGCCATGCTCGCGCAGCATCTTCTCCACGCTGTACACCAGCGAGTCGAGCTGGTTGCGCGCATCGATCTCCTCGCGGCGCTTCTTGTCCTCGTCCGAGTGCGCCTCGGCGTCCTTTGCCATGCGCTCGACCTCTTCCTTGGACAGCCCGGACGAGGAGGTAATCGTGATCTTCTGGTCCTTGCTCGTGGCCATGTCCTTCGCCGTGACGTTGAGGATGCCGTTAGCGTCGATGTCGAACGTCACTTCAATCTGCGGCACACCGCGGGGGGCCGGTGGGATGCCCGTCAAGTGGAACTTGCCCAGTGTGCGATTGTCGCGCGCCATCGGCCGCTCGCCCTGCATCACGTGCACCTCGACCGACGTTTGGTTGTCGGCTGCAGTGGAGAACATCTCCGCCTTGCGCGTAGGGATGGTGGTGTTGCGCGGGATCATCTGCGTAGCCACGCCGCCCAGCGTCTCGATCGAGAGCGTCAGCGGGGTAACATCCAGCAGCAGCAGGTCCTTCACTTCACCCTTGAGCACGCCGCCCTGGATGGCTGCGCCGACCGCCACTACTTCATCCGGGTTGACGCCCTTGTGCGGCTCCTTGCCGAAGAGCTCGCGGACCAGCGCCTGGATACGCGGCATGCGCGTCTGTCCGCCCACCAGCACGACTTCATCAATCTTGCTGGCGTCAAGGCCGGCATCGCGCAAGCACTGCCGGCATGGCCCGACCGAGCGCTGGATGATGTCCTCCACCATCGATTCCAGTTTCGCCCGCGTCAGCTTTTTGACCAGATGCTTGGGACCGGTGGCGTCCGCAGTGATGAAGGGCAGGTTGATCTCCGTCTCCATGGTAGTTGAGAGCTCGATCTTGGCGCGCTCGGCCGCGTCGCGCAGGCGCTGCAGAGCCATCTCATTGCCCTTGGCGCGCAGGTCGAGGCCTTCGTCCTTCCGGA
>DASQXC010000028.1:0-2069 GCA_035639935.1 Terriglobales bacterium | reverse complement strand
GCCATGGCTCGCAAGATTACATCCGAAGCTCGCAAACCGGGAGAAATCGCAGTTTTTTGTTCCGAATTCGGAAATACGCTCTCCGCGTGCACCCCGGGGGATTTTGTGAAGGGGCACGCCTGCGGGCGTGCCGTAAAGATCACACAAACGTTGCGCTTTCTGGAACCCTGCGTAGTTATCTCTCTTATGGATTGTCATCCTGAGCCGCGCGAGGGAGCATCGCGACCGAGCGCGAGCGAAGGATCTTGATAGTGTCGTTCAAGCCCATGCGGTTTGTTGAGGCGAAAATCTTCCAGATGGGCTGTACTACACCGTTCGGCTCAAGCAACCGTACGGGCCGGGTCCAGCGCTATTAAGATCCTTCGCTTGCCCTCGCTCGCCCGCCGTGGCGGGCTCGTTCGGGCGGCGCTCAGGATGACAATTTTTCTGTTTGGTTCGGCGCATCACCAATCGCAAATCACCAATCACAAATCACAAATCGCAAATCACAAATGCCCCGGCGATTTCGGCGATTTGCGTCGGACCTCCTGCGCGATGGCCATGGCCAGCACGCAATCGTCGTGGGTGCCGGCGGCTGCCCGCGAGCCGTCAGCGTGGCGCACAAAAGTGCGGCACTGCTCGAGCAGACGCTGGCTAAAGAAGAGGTGCGGAGAGCGCCGCAGCAGCACCGCCAAGTTCTCAATGATGTGTTGGCGACTGTGCGTCGTGGTCAGCCAGCCGGAACGGTTGTCCTGGTCATACAGGTTCCAGTAATCCTCTCCTCTGGTCAGGTGGGCGACGACCGCGTGACCGTGATTGTTCAGTTCCACCGCGACCAGCGCGTTGCCGTACTCGCGCGCCAGTTCGGCCAGGCGTCCCGCCAGCTCCTGGGGATTGAAGTGCCCGAGCAGCTCCGCGCACTGCATTCCGGTGGAGCGCTCGATCACCTGGGCGCAGGCGAAATCGCCGAGCGCGCCGCCGCCCGCCGGATCCACACCGATGATCCATGACTTGTCGCCGCTGACCGGCGGAAACCAGATCTGCAAGTGGCCGTTGTCGCGGGTCTCCACCGGCTTGCCGCAAAATGCCATCCGCTCCTTGATCACCTTCAACTCGAACACACATTCTCCTGAGGTTAGGAAACAGCTCTCCGCGTCTTCCGCGAACTCCTGCGCGCTGCGGCCGCCGAACTCCGCCTGGACCTCGCGGCGAAAGGCGATCTGCGCCGGCTCCAGCCCGTGTTGCTGCGCGAGTTTTTCTTCTTCCGCGCTCAGCGGCAGCACGTCCACGAAATCGCGCCGGTACGAGGGCTCCCACCACCACGGATAGAAATGACGGACGTAGCCCTGCTCCGCCGCCTGCTGCCACTGGTCGTAGAAGCAGCCGCCGGCGCCGTTGGGCGTGGACTCCAGCACCACCTCGCCGTCGGGCGGCACCGCTGCGCGCAGCGAAGCCAGGGTCTCGGCCGGATCATTCGGCCAGTAGGCCAACTCCGAGCAATGCAGGTTGCGGATGGTAAGCCCGCGTCCGGCGTTGGGATCGGCCGCCGTCTCTACCCGGTACTCACTGTCGAGGTGCGGGAAGATGATCTGCCGCACATTGGCGCGCGAGGTCCGCAGCGCGCCTGTGCGCAGCTCTTCCGGCAGGTTCTCCAGGAAGCGGCGCACGATGCGGAACAGCTCCTCGGCCGCTTCCAGATCGTGCGCCACCTGCACGCTCACGGTGCCCGGACGGGTGATGGTGTGCAGGAAGAAGCGCCCTGCCACCCACGTCGTTATCCCCATTTGGCGCGCTTTCAGCACGATGTTGCGCAGCTTGCAGGTGCGGGAGAATTCGCGCTGCGCCCGGTTCGCGGCCAGCGGTAGACGATAGCCTTGCTTGTCGCGGATCTTCAGCAGCTCGCAAGCCAGGTGATCGCGCACCGTGAGGTGCAACTGCCCGTCGGGACATTTGAGCCATGCAATTTCGGGCAAGTTTAACGGGCTGGGTTGTTCGTCCAGCCGCTTGCCCAAGGTGACCAAAGCTTCCAGGTCTTCGGTCAGATTCGAGTTGATGAAACCTTTCGATCAGTCATGTGCATTGGTGGTGTC
>DASQXC010000027.1:0-3718 GCA_035639935.1 Terriglobales bacterium | reverse complement strand
AATTTGGTAAAGTGCTCGTGAAACGGCGAATATTCGATAAACCCGCAACTCAGCACTAGGTACTCGGTACTATTCACCCAGAGACCGAGTAGCTGCTGGCCCGCATCTAATCTGGTAAAGTGCTCACAAAACACTTCGTATTCGGTGCTCGGTAGCTCGGTACTGGGTACTCGGTACTATTCATGGCAAAAGCGGTTTTCCATGATCCACAGCGCAAACGCTGGAAGCGCCTGCGCATCCTCTTCGATCTGCTGGCGGCGGTGGTGTCGGTTTCCATCGTCGTATTCGTTCTCACCCTGGTTCATAGTGAACCGCTCCCGAGCGTGTTGCTCCCCGAGCAGAAGCATGCTTACCACGCGATAAAAGAAAAGGAGCGGCGGCATCCCCTCAAGCACCCCACCAGCCATCGCAAAACCAAGACCCCGCCCTCACAGGTGCCGCTGAATTCGGTTGAAGGCATCCGCGCCGCCTTCTACGTCACCTGGGACGCGGGCAGCTTCTCGGCTTTGAAAAATTCGTACTCGCAGATTGACTTGTTGTTCCCCGAGTGGCTCCACCTCATGACTCAGGATGGCCGCCTGCAAGGCGTCACACCGTTGAATACCTTTTTCGACGTGGTCAGCAACAGGCAGGTGCATCCGCCCGATGACAAGGTGATGCCCTTCCTCAAGGAGCAGAAGGCGGAAACCGAAGTTTTCCCGCTGGTCAACAATTACCAGACCATCACAAATGAATGGGTGAACATCGGCCCCTTCCTAATGGATGCGGCAGCGCGCGCCAACTTCCGCCAGCAGCTCATGATTTTCCTCGCCTCAGATAAATATCGCGGGGTGAGCTTGGATCTCGAGGGGTTCCCCGGATACGCCCAGCCGGGGTACCGCGCTCTGGTAGATGAACTGGAGGCGGACTTGCACCCGCGTGGACTAAAACTCTACGTCAACGTGCCCGCCGGGGATGACGACTTCGACTACAAGTACTTGGCGGACCACTCTGACGGGCTGGTTCTCATGGATTATGACCAGCACTCGGGGGCAAGCGCAGCAGGTCCCATTGCCGGCCAAGACTGGTTCGTCGAAAATCTAGAGAACACCCTGAAGATCGTCCCCAAAGAAAAGCTGATCTGCGGCATCGGCAACTACGGTTACGACTGGGCAGGAAACAGCGGCGATAGCATCTCGGTGCAGGATGCGTGGCTGAGGGCCCACGATTCTGAAGCCGAACCTGAGTTCGACGGCGACAGCCTGAACCCTCATTTTGCTTATAGTGACGAAAATCAGCGGCACGAAGTCTGGTGGCTGGACGCCGTGACCGCCCTGAACGAGATGCGCGCCGCGCAGAAGCTGGGGATCAATACCTTTGCGCTGTGGCGGCTGGGTTCCGAAGATCGCTCCCTCTGGGCGGTCTGGGACAGTCCTGCGGAGGCGAGCGCTCCCGACAAGCTCAAGCCCATGCTGCCGGGCTATGACGTGGATATCGAAGGCAGCGGGGAGATCATCCACATCGAGCAGCGCCCGCAGAAAGGCGAGCGCACGCTGACGGTCGATCCCACGGGAGTGGTCACGGACGAGACCTTTGAAGCGCTCCCCTTGCCTTATCAGGTAGCGCAATATGGCGCCCAGCCGAAAGCGGTAGCCATTACCTTCGACGATGGTCCCGATCCCAGCTTCACCCCGAAGCTCCTGGACGTGCTGAAGGCCAAGGGTGTCAAGGCCACGTTCTTTCTCATCGGTGCGCAGGCGGAGAAGGCGCCAGGCCTGACCAAACGCATTTACCGCGAAGGGCACGAGATCGGCAATCACACCTTCTATCACCCGGACATCAGCAACATTTCCCGGCAGTACATGCGATTCGAGTTGAACATGACCGAGCGGCTGTTCGCCGCCAAGCTGGGAATCAAGCCGATCCTGTTCCGGCCGCCATACTCCATCGATCAGGAGCCCGATACGGCGGACCAGGTGCGGCCGCTGGAAATCGTGCAGGATATGGGTTACATCACCGTAGGGGACAAGATTGATCCCAGCGACTGGAAGGACAATCCGCACCACAGCGCCCAGCAGATTACGAGCGATGTGATGGCGCATCTGCCGCCGTGCTCGCCCAACGACCAGCGCTGCGGGAACATCATCCTGTTGCACGATGGCGGTGGCGACCGCACCCAGACCGTCAAGGCCCTGCCCATGATCATTGATGGGCTCCGCCAGAGGGGCTACAGCATCGTGCCGGTTTCGGAACTGATGGGCAAGCGGATCGCCGATGTCATGCCTGCGATCTCCGCCGATGAGCACTGGGCCGCGCGCGTGGACAGCTTCGTCTTTTGGCTCTTCGGGCTGATGAACGCTGCCATTGTGGTCATCTTCTTCGTTGGCGACGGGCTGATGACCTTGCGCCTGCTATCGGTGGGCGCGCTGGCAGTTTTCGACCGCCTGCGCGAGTGGAGAAAACCGCAGCAAGCTGGCAGCGATTATCAGCCGGCGGTCGCAGTTCTCATTCCTGCGTTCAACGAAGAAAAAGTCATCGTGAACACGGTCCGCGCGGTGTTGGCCTCGGATTATCCGCTGCGAGTGATTGTCGTGGATGACGGCTCAAGCGACAACACCTACGAACTGGTGTGCGATGCCTTTCAGCGGGAGCAAGACCGAGGCCAGGTACTGGTGCTTACAAAAGAGAATTCCGGCAAGGCCGAGGCATTGACATTCGGACTGGCCCACGTGGATGAAGAAATCTTCATCGGCATTGACGCGGACACCATCATCGCACCGGATGCAATCTCGAAACTGGTGGAGCACTTCGCCAATCCCGAGGTGACGGCCGTCGCAGGTAATACAAAGGTGGGCAACCGCGTCAACCTGTGGACGCGCTGGCAGGCGCTTGAGTACATCACCAGCCAGAATTTCGAGCGGCGAGCCTTGGATGTGTTCGGCGCCGTGACCGTGGTACCGGGAGCAATCGGGGCATGGCGCACTCAGGCGGTGCGCGAGGCCGGCGGCTTCCATCCCGATACCGTGGCCGAGGACGCTGACCTCACCATGTCGCTCCTTGAGCACGGCGGGCGGGTGCATTATGAAGACCGCGCCCTGGCGTGGACCGAAGCGCCTACCGGGCCCAGCGGCCTGATGCGGCAACGCTTCCGCTGGTCGTTTGGGATTCTGCAGTCTGTTTGGAAACACCGCCGCGCTTTCCGGCGCAAGGGCACGCTGGGATGGGTCGCACTGCCGAATATCGTGATCTTCCAGATCCTGTTGCCGCTGGTCTCGCCGCTGATTGACGTGATGTTCATCATCGGCGCGCTGGGGTATGCCGTGAACCGTTATTTCCATCCCGAAGCCGCCGATCCCGCCACATTCATCAAGCTGGTGGTGTTCTTTGTGGCCTTCCTGGTGATCGACTTCATCGCCTCGGCGATCGCCTTCTCGCTGGAGCGCCGCCAAGCCGGCCGGGGCGAAGACGTGTGGCTGCTGGCCCACGTCTGGCTGCAGCGCTTCGCCTACCGCCAGTTGTTCTCAGTAGTGCTGTTCAAGACGCTGAAGCGCGCCATCGACGGCCGCCCCTTCTCCTGGGAAAAGCTGGAGCGCACCGCCGCCGTGACCCAGGTGCAAAGGCCCGTGGGGGCGAGTCGCGGATAACCGGTTAGAGCTCTGCTGATAACTCTGGACGAGGCAATGCAGGTGCTCTCCAGAGATGAAAGATTTAAGGCGACGATCTATGCCCTCTCGCCGTA
>DASQXC010000026.1:0-3942 GCA_035639935.1 Terriglobales bacterium | reverse complement strand
CACGTGAATTTGTAATTGGTAATTTGTAATTTGCAAAGTCGCAAACGCACATTCGCGCAGGCAAGGGACAAATTACAAAATACCAATTACAAACCCTCGAAGACAGCATGGAGCAGGAATTCCCGATTTCCTTCCGCTCCCAAGATCGGCGACTCGATGAAGTTGGCCTGAACGGCGCCAAGTTCCAGCACGGCACGGCGGACCTTCTCCACCGCGTGTGACTGCGCCCGGGCATCGCGCACGATCCCGCCCTTTGTCACCGCTTCCCTGCCCGCCTCGAACTGCGGTTTGACGAGCACTACCAGCACGAGCCTGCGTCGGCTGCCAGCGCGAGCTGCATGAATGACTGCAGGCAGCACGAGTGTAGCAGAGATGAACGACACGTCCACGGCAACGAAGTCCACGGGCTCGCCCACATCTTCCGCTCGGAGATAGCGGGCGTTGGTGCGCTCGAGCAGGCGCACACGCGGGTCCTGGCGCAAGCGGTACGCCATCTGCCCGTAGCCGGTGTCGATGGCGATCACACGGGCTGCACCGTGCTGCAGCAGGCAATCGGTGAAGCCGCCCGTCGAAGCGCCGACGTCCATGCACACCCGGCCGCGGACATCGACCTGCCAATGCTCGAGCGCTTTCTCAAGCTTCACTCCGCCGCGGCTGACGTACTTGAGGTCCTCACCCAGAACCCGGACGTTTGCGGCCGGATCAATGACAGCTCCCGCCTTCTCCACCTTTTGCTCATTGACCAGGACTTTGCCGGCCAGAACCAGCGCGCGGGCGCGCTCGCGGGAGGCGGCCAGACCACGCTCTACCAGCAGTTTGTCGAGACGAACCTTATGCGACAAGGCCAGACACCATTGCTCATGGCTTTATGACTCCAAGCCCAAACCGCCGTCTACGCCGAGCATTTGGCCGGTGATGAAGTGAGGACCGGTAGCGAAGAACATCACGGCGGCGGCAACCTCGCCGGGAGTGCCAGCGCGTTTCATCGGAGTCTTTTGGGCGACCTGGCGGAGGAAGGCAGTTGGCTGCGAGTTGCCGGTCGAAATCATCCCTGGCGAAACACAGTTGACGGAAATATGCGGCGCCAAGGCCTTGGCGGTCACCTGGGTCAGCATGATGAGGGCTGCCTTCGAGGCGCAGTAATGGGCGTGGCTGGCCCAGGGGCGCAAGCCTCCGAGCGAGCCGATGTTGATGATGCGTCCCTTGCGCTCCCGCAGCATGGGAGCCGCCAGGCGGGAGGTCAGAAAAGGCCCCCGGGTGTTGATGGCGAACATCTCGTCCCACTGGCGGGCGGTGATCTCTTCGAAGTCAATCGTGTCGTAGGCGCCGGCGTTGTTGACCAGAACGTCGAGGCCCCCGAACTTCGCGTGCAACTGGCGGAGCGCAGCGGCGACACTCTCCTCCTGGCGCAGATCGCACTGTAGTGCCAGCCCGCGCACGCCCCGGGCCTTCAGATCATCGATGGTTTGGCGAGCCTCCGACGCCGAGGACAGATATGTGAAAGCCACGTCGGCGCCGGCCGCCGCCACGGCGAGAGCGATCTCCCGCCCGATGCGACACGCGCCTCCGGTGACTAAAACAGACTTGCCGTTCATCGGCATGGTTGTGGATTGTACCAGTGGCAACTCGCGGTCGTCGCAGGTGCAGATTTGCTAAACTCACGCCATGAGTTCGACGCGTCAGGTGGTAGTTTATTCTCGAAAAGGATGTCACCTTTGCGAGATCGTTAAAGAAACGCTTGCAAAGCTGCAAAGACGAGGCGGCTTCACCTGGCGTGAAGTTGACGTGGACACTGACGATGCCT
Organism: Terriglobales bacterium; assembly: GCA_035639935.1. Classification (GTDB taxonomy): domain Bacteria; phylum Acidobacteriota; class Terriglobia; order Terriglobales; family Acidobacteriaceae; genus JAHFUA01. The sequence continues at coordinate 2,138 of DASQXC010000026.1, read as the reverse complement.
TGCGTCGGCAATTCAGCGATGAAGTCCCGGTGATCTTCATAGACGGGAAAAAAGCATTCAAGTACCACATGAATGAGTGTGACTTCCTGCGCCGGCTGGAAGCATGATCGCGCCTCAGGCGCTCAAGGCAACGATATGGAATTCATGAGATGGGCCTTACCAATTGCGCTCACAAGCATGCTTGTCGCATCCACTTTCGCCGCCGATATCAGCACAGAGGCGCGGCGGCAGCAACTGAAGGCGTTGCTCGATCAGGAATGGGAATACGTGCTCCGCACCCATCCTGAGTTTGCGACCTACGTGGGCGACGATCGGTACAACGACAAGCTGAGCGATCACTCTCCGGAGGCAGTCGAAAGAGAACTCAAGCATGCACAAGAGACCCTGAAGCGCATCGAGGCCGTTGACAGTACCGGATTCCCTGAGCAAGAGAAGTTGAACAAGGAGGTGGCGGTCCGCGAGCTTCGAGAACATATTGAAGGGGCCCGTCTTAAGCAGTGGGAAATGCCGGTCAATCAGATGGGCGGCATCCATCTTTCTTACGCGTCCATGCCGCGACAACTGCCGTTCCACTCGGCAAAGGACTACGACGACTACGTCGCGCGTCTGCACCAGATGCCGCGCGCTTTTGACCAAACCATTGCAGTGATGCGGGTGGGATTGAAAGATCGCATGATGCCGCCGCGCTACCTGCTGGAGAAGGTGGCCGCACAGGCGCAGGACATCGCCGACAAATCGTCTAAAGACAGCCCCTTCCTTAAACCGGTGCTGAAGTTCCCTTCCGGCATTCCGCAGCCGGACCAGAAGCGGCTGCATGATGCGGTGCTAGCGGCGGTCAAAGACGAGGTAGGGCCCGCATACGCGCGCTTCGCCAAATTCGTGCGTCTGGAATACGCGCCCAAGGGCCGCACCGAATATGGCGTGTGGGCGCTACCTAATGGCGATGCCATGTATCGCTTTGACGTGCGGCACATGACCACCACGGACATGAGCCCGGACGAGATCCATCGCCTGGGCCTCAAGCAGGTGGAGGAGATCGAAGCCGAGATGCTGAAAATCGCCAAGCAGCAGGGCTTCAGCGATCTCAAGAGCTTCAACCAGCACATCCGCACCGACCGCAAGCTCTACGCCACCTCCGGGCAGCAGTTGCTCGATCTCTACCAGCACTACACCGACCAGATGTACGGCAAGTTGCCGCAACTGTTCGGGAAGCTGCCGCAGAACAAGCTGGAGGTGGTGCCCATGGAGTCCTTCCGCGCGCCCGATTCGGTGCCCGCCGATTACTCCCCGGGCTCACCCAAGTCGGGACGGCCGGGGCGGATCAACGTCAACGAGTACGCTCCGGAGAAGCGGCTGCTGCTGAACGTAGAGGCAATCGCGTATCACGAGGGTGTTCCCGGACACCATCTGCAATTCACCATTGCGGCCGAATTGCCTGACCTGCCACCGTTCCGCAAATTCGCTTCTTTCACCGCCTATTCAGAGGGATGGGGTTTGTACGCCGAGCGACTGGCCAAGGAAGTCGGTTTCTACCAAGACCCCTACAGCGAATACGGCCGGCTAGAGAACGAGATGTGGCGGGCAGTGCGGCTGGTGGTGGATACGGGCGTGCATTACAAGCATTGGTCGCGCGACCAGATGCTGGACTTCTTCCGCCAGCACACCGCCATGGATGAACAGAACATCGTGACCGAAGTGGACCGCTACATCGCGTGGCCGGGGCAGGCACTGGCCTATAAGCTCGGGCAGATGAAGATCATCGAATTGCGCGAGCGGGCACGCCACGAACTCGGGGAGAGATTCGATATCCGCCAGTTTCACGATCAGGTGCTGGCCCAGGGGCCAGTGCCGCTGGATGTGCTAGATAAGCGGATGGAGGAGTGGGTGACTGCGCACAGCGCAGGGCAATAGACCTGTCTCACAACTGCCTTCGATTCCTGTGTGATGTAACCAAAAATTATCATTCTGTGGCCCCGAGCCAAGCCCGTGCCCGGTTGGGGGTAGCTGAGAACTCTCTGCAGCGGGGTTGAGCCCGTGTTCTTCTTACGGACCGCCACCAAAAGATTGGCCGCCAGAACCGGAACCACGCTCAGGAACGGGCACATGGGCATCAAGTAGCGTTCGGTCATAGCTTGCCG
>DASQXC010000025.1:0-6165 GCA_035639935.1 Terriglobales bacterium | reverse complement strand
CGATACCATCCTCCAGCGGCTTGCTGCCTATATTGAAAAGGCCGTGAAACTGCGTGCCGCGGTGAAGTCGGCGCTCATCTATCCGTGCTCGGTAATCGGTATCGCGGTGCTCATCGTGGCGGGGCTCCTGAAATTCGTGGTACCGATCTTCGCCAATCTCTTTGTCGGACTCGGAGTTCCGCTGCCTCTACCGACGCGAATTGTTATGAAGCTGAGCGAGATCGTCGGCGGTTTCTGGTGGATTGGAGCAGGGGCCCTCGTTGCGGTCTTCTTCGCTATCCGGCAAATCCGCAAAGACCCGCGTGGGCGCCTGGCAACTGACCGCATGCTGCTCAAGATGCCGCTGATAGGCATGCTGCTGCGCAAGATCGCGGTCGCGCGTTTCACGCGCACGATGGGAACGCTGATCACCTCCGGCGTGCCGATTCTGGAAGGCTTGGCCATTACGGCGCGGACCTCCGGGAACGCCGTACTGGAGCAAGCCTTGATGAAGGTACGCAAGTCCGTTGAGGAAGGCCGGACCATCGTCGATCCGCTGAAAGAAAGCGGCGTCTTTCCCAACATGGTGACCCAGATGATCGGGGTGGGAGAAGCCACCGGCGCTATGGATGCCATGCTGCAGAAGATCGCCGACTTCTACGAGGATGAAGTGGACGCCGCCACCAAGAACCTGCTGACGCTGCTGGAGCCGGTCATGATCGCCGTCTTGGGCGTAGCTGTGGGGGGTATCGTTATTTCGCTGTACATGCCGCTGTTCAGCATGATCGCCAAACTGTCGGGAGGGAGCTAGAAAACAGTTGCCAGTTGTCAGTTGCCAGTCTGACTGCAACTCGCACCGCTGACAACTGGCAACTGACAACTGTCTTATGAGGAGCGAATTCAACGAGCGCACCTTACTGGCTTGGCTCTCCAAGGTGCGCATTATCGTTATCACCTTCCTGCTGGCCATCGAACTGGCCATCGTGCGGCTCACGGTCACCGCCGTGCCCGAGCGCGCGTTCATCAGCGTAATTGCGCTCTGGTACACGATCTCTCTTTTTTTCGTGCTCCTGCTGCCGCTCTGGCGCGAGCAGGGTGTGCAGGCGCGCCTGCAGGTGATGACCGATCTGGTCTTTGCCAATGCTGTGATCTACCTGAGCGGCGGCGTTGATACCTCGTTTAATTTCCTCAATCCGCTCATCATCATCATGGCCTCCATCCTGCTCCCCCGGACGTGGGCCTACCTGACGGCCTTGTTGTCCTTCATCCTGTTTGGCGGCATCCTCGAGCTCTCCTATTTCGACCTGATCCGCTCCTACTCGACGACCCGTACCGATCCCAAGTCGCTGCAGCTCGTCATCTTTATCAATCTGTTTGCTTACCTCGCAGTCGCCTATCTGGCCAGCAAAATGGCGGCGCGACTGCGGCAGGTAGGCGTGGAGCTGAAGGACAAGAGCGGGGTACTCGAGAACCTGCAGGCGCTGCACAAGAACGTCATCGAGTCGATGAGCGGTGGCCTGATCACTACCGACTTGGAAGGTCACATTACGCTGCTGAATCCGGCCGGCGAGAAACTGATGGAGACTTCCGCAAGCGCGGTCTTCGGCAAGCCAGTCACCCAGTTCCTTCTTGACCGGCTGCCCCCGATGGGGCCGCACCCGGTCCGCAACGAGGTGCGCTGCCTTACTCCCAAGGGCACGGAGAAGACCTTCGGAGTGACCGCGTCGGAGTTGCGTGTCCCGGAACGTGGTCTGATCGGATACGTGTATGCGTTTGCCGATTTGACCGAGATCCGCCGCCTGGAGCGCGAACTTCGGATGCGCGACCGTCTGGCCGCCATTGGCCGCATGGCCGGCGGGATTGCTCACGAGATCCGCAATCCGCTTGCTTCCATCGCGGGCTCTGTCCAGGTGCTGGTGGGAATTTCCGAACTGACGCCGGACCAGAAGGCGCTGGTGGACATTGTGCTGCGGGAATCTGATCGTTTAAACGGGATCATCACCGATTTCCTTCTGTATGCGCGCGAGAAGACTTATAAAATGGCGGTCATCGACCTGCTTCCAGTGCTTGAGAACACCCTTAGCGCCTTCGCGAGCACCCACTGCGCACCGCCTGTAGAGATCGTGCGGCACTTCGAAGTCGAATCGGCATTCGCCCTTGCAGACCGCGACCGGATCAAGCAGGTGTTTGGCATCCTTGCGAACCGCGCCTTGCACTCGATGCCCCAAGGAGGGCGATTGGCCGTGACTGTTGCGCCTGCCCGCAACCACTGGCAGATCCGTTTTGCCGACACTGGCCGTGGCCTCACACCACAGCAGCTCGAGAAAGTTTTTGAACCGTTCCAGTCGGAGTTGCAGGGCAGCACCGGTCTGGGTCTGGCTATCGCGTATGAGATTCTGCAAGCACATGAGGCCGGCGTCTCCGTGCACTCGTCATTGGGCGAGGGAATCGAGTTCTCCATCGAGTTGAAAAGATCCGATCCACCGCTTTGGCGTGAGCCCCAAGCTTTAACGGCTGTCGCGGGGAATGACGGTTTTCCGGGGGCAACGGCTGTCGAGCTGTTGGGGGCTGCGGACGGGGGGGAGCATGGCTAGCATTCTGGTCTGCGACGATATGCGCGCCATCTGTGGCGTGCTGGAAATCGCCTTGCGCAAGGAAAATCACCGCGTCGAGACCGTGACCTCCGGCTCGGAAGCCAAGCGAAAACTTGACTCCAACATCTACGACGTCGTGATCAGCGATATCAAAATGCCGCAGACCGACGGCATCGAGGTGCTGCGCCACGCTGGCCGCCTCTCCCCGGAAACCGCCGTCATCCTCATCACTGCCGTTGAGGACTATGAAGCGGCGGTTCAGGCGTTAAAGGCAGGAGCCTTCGATTACATCCATAAAGGCCCACACCTGATCGAGGAGGTAGTCGTCTCTATCGACCGCGCGCTGGAGTCAGTGGCTTTGCGGCGCCAGAACTTCGCCTTCAAGCGCGATGCCGGAATGCGTAATTCCCTCGAGAACATCGTGGGCGGCACTCCGTTGATGGACAAGCTGAAGCAGACCATTCGCACCGTCGCCTCCAGCGCCAGCACAGTTGTAGTCCATGGCGAAAGCGGCACCGGCAAGGAACTGGTGGCGCGCGCCATCCACGCCTGTTCGCCGCGTGCCTCCGAACCCTTTGTCTCCGTTAACTGCGGGGCTTTGCCCGAAACCCTGCTGGAGAGCGAACTGTTCGGCTATGTCAAGGGAGCGTTCACCGGTGCAACCCAGAACAAGGCCGGACTCTTGGAGGTGGCCAATGGAGGGACCGTCTTCCTTGACGAGATCAGCGAGATGAGCCTAGCCATGCAGGTGAAACTGCTCCGGGTGCTGCAGGAACGTGTGATTCGCCCGGTCGGCGGCACGGCCGAGATTGCCATCGACGTGCGCCTGATCGCGGCCACCAATAATGACCTCGACCGCATGGTCGTGGACGGGGCGTTCCGCGAAGATCTCTATTACCGCATCAGCGTGATCCCGATCGAGGTGCCGCCGCTGCGCGAGCGTCGCGAAGACATTCCTCTGCTGGCGAATCACTTTCTCAAAAAGTATGTTGCGGCCTCGGGCAAAAGTATCGTGCGCATAGCCCCGCATTCCCTGCGCGACTTGCAGGGATACGACTGGCCCGGGAACGTGCGCCAGCTCGAGAACACCATCGAGCGCGCCGTAGCGCTGGAGGGCAGCGATGAGTTGACGGTCGAATTGCCGGCGGAGCGCCCGAAAATCCGCCTAGCGGCGGCTTCCGGCAACGGCTCCGTCACTATTCCGGCTGATGGTCTCGATATGGAACGCTACGTTGCCGACCTAGAGCGCTCGATGCTGCAAACTGCGCTTCGCCAGTCGGGCGGGGTGCAGACCCGCGCCGCCGACTTGCTGCGGCTCTCCTATCGATCTTTCCGGCATCTGGCAAAAAAATACGACATCTAGGAGCAGCGCTTGTCTTTTGGCTCTTGGCTTCTAGGGCACTCGCGCTTACCCGCGCTGAGCCAGTGAAAAATACCAACATCAGAGCCAAAGCCAACAGCCCAAAGCCAACAGCTTCCCTGACGCTATACTCGTTCTGCCATGTGGCCGATACTCCGCTTGTTGTGGAACGCGACTCGCGGTCACCGGCTTGTGCTCTGGCGGAGTCCCTATCTGCGTTGGCGTATTGAGACCTATTGCGGTCTCAAGATGAGCCAGATCGGATTTCTCGAATTCTGGGGATTCCTCTGGAGGCAACGTTCCGAACTGCTGCGCTACTTGAAATGGACGGCGCAGATGGAGCGCTATTCGCGCATCAAGCCAAGGAGTCCATGAACAAGCGAAAAGTGCAAAGTGGAAAGTGGAAAGTAAGCACCGCTCGCTCACCACTTCCCACTTACCACTATTTCCGTCCCTTTGCCAACACCCAAGCTGCGGGCGGCGGAACCACGATTCGTCGAAAGCTCCAGGAACCCCATGCTGCCCAGGATGCCGAATATCTCGCCCGAAGGGCTTCCGGCGTAAGCGGTCCTCATCTGCGTGACTTCGTGCTCGCCGACCACAATCTTGAAGTCCTTTGCCTGGGGAGCGAACAGTTGTGGGATGTCCTGCGGAGTTATGTTCGTGACCAAGTTTCCGAATTTGTCCACCTTCAAGATTACGCCTTGCATGCGGTTTTCATCGAGGCGCTTCGGTTTGGGTGCCCGGAAGCGCACGTAGTCATTGATCTCATTGCCGAATTTCGAGAGTTCGACGCCCTTGCTCAACCACCCCGCCACGGCGGCGAAGACGTCCCGCCCATGGAACGTCTGGCTCACCGGGCGCAGAAAGTAGTGATCTGAGCTGATGTGTCGCACTGACACCCGCGCCTCGCGCTCCAGAACCAGTGACAGCACGCCATTGTCCGGCGCCACGAAAAGGTATCTTTCTGTTCTGGCCAGAATGGGCCGCCGCACTGATCCCACCCCGGGATCGACCACGACCACATGGATCGTGTCCACAGGAAAATAACTGTAGGCTTGCGCGATACTTAGGGCGCCATCCAGCAGATCGTAAGATTGGACGTCGTGTGTGATGTCCACCACGCAGACGGAAGAATTGATATTGTAGACGACGCCTTTCATGGTGCCCACATAATGGTCGCTGGTCCCGAAGTCGGTCGTTAACGTGACAAATCGCTGGGCTGGCATAGTTGTTTCACCGGTCGCGGGGCGCCCAACGGAGCCGTCGTTGTTCGTTGGGGTGGAGGCGAACTTAGCGCGCCGGAATCGCGGCTGTCAATTTTGCATAGTCAAAGCAGGGGCTACTATCAATCCGGAGGATTGCGCATGAGAAGACGCTTGGCCCTGCTGACGCTGTTGGCGATCGTATCGTCCATTGCGCAGGGGCAGAAGAGCCGGGCGCAAGCGCGCGCCCGCCGAGAAAGCCCCGCCGAGGCTGCCACAGCCGCTCTGCTCCAGGTGGACCGTGATTTTGCCAAAACTGGCGTCGTCAAGAACCTCGAGGGCTTTATGAGCTACATTGCCGAGGATGTCCGCTTTTATTCCGCTGGCGTCATGCGCACCGGCAAGCTGGCGTTCCGCGAGGGCTGGGCCAAAGGTTTCGCCGATACCAACTGGAGTATCACCTGGGCGCCGCTCTACGCTGAGGCAGGACAATCTGCCGACTTGGGCTACACCACGGGCAGCTTTGAGATCCATGACAAGTCCGCTGACAGCACACCCGTAGTCCGCAGGGGAAGCTACGTTACCATCTGGCGTAAGCAGGCTGATGGAACGTGGAAAGTCGCCTTGGATATCGGCAGCTTTGTGCCTCCGAAGCCGTCGGCAGTCCAGTCGGGGGGAGACAGCCACTGAGAGGGTACCCAGTCTCGGCACACGAAAGTGCGGCCGACAACTGGCTCCGTGTGATCGCCGCACGGCTTGATTCGAACCCGATGGCAAGGGGAGCCGCAGGTTTCTTTGACGCTCCGCTTCAACCTGCTGTAAACTAACATAGATGTCGGTTGCTGTCTTCTCGGCGGCCGATCACACTACTCCTCAGTAGCTCAATGGCAGAGCATCCGGCTGTTAACCGGAGGGTTGTAGGTTCGAGTCCTACCTGAGGAGCCAATTCTTTTCCCGATTTTCTCGCGGCTGCATTTGAATATCTCCGCGATAGCGTTCACCTCCAATATGCGACCGAGCTGCATAC
>DASQXC010000024.1:0-10993 GCA_035639935.1 Terriglobales bacterium | reverse complement strand
CTGAACCCACAACCGCAACTGCGCAGCTAGCTGGGGCGTGGTTTTGCTCCTTCACGACTGCGCAATGTCGCGAGCGACCAACCCTGGATCTAACCAAACGCTCGCGCCTCGCTCGGCCTTAGCGGAGAGTTTCTTCACAGCTTCTGCGCTTGTCTGCGGGCACCCGGCAATCCAGTCGGAAAAGAAGCGCAGCTCCCGCGAATCGCAGAGCCGCGCCAGTGCAATGCCAGCCAGATCGAAACCGGCCTCCACAGCGGCCTGCTTCACGAGTTGCTCGACTTGCCCGATAGCCTGCGCCATACCCAAACATTATCCGTCAGCCAGGGTGCCCCACCCTTTGAGCGCGCGGTCGCCCGTGACTTTTTGCTGCACGGGGGTGTTTTTGAGCGACGTGCTGGTGCCCGTCTAAAAAATGTCAGGCATGCCCCGGCCGTACAAAAATGCCGACCAATCGGCACATTTTCTCCCGCGGAACTCCGGTACTCACAATGTAGAGCGGATTACTGGATGGCTGACCGGCGCTGGCCAGTGGCATTTTGGTACCTTCGCGGCAATTCTCCCCCGCGCGTAACGAACGTGCTGTCAAGCAGGATGGCCCCAGCGGTCACTGCATCCCCTAACTAGCTGCACAATAACCGGGGATCACCAAAAACCCGTCCCGTGGCAACAGGTAAAAAGTTCCGCCGCTGCAGGTCATCTTCTCCAAACTTTTCCGGACGTATGCCCCTCTCCCGCCTGTAGTTATCGATTGTGACTGTAAGGCGGTACGCAAAGTGCAGTGTCGTAGGTCATGGGAGGAGGTAATCCGATGTACAGGACATGGATCGGAAGAGCGCTAGTCGCTGCCTCAGTGCTGAGCTTCCTCTGGTGGTGGCCGGTGCCCTACGTTGCGACGGGTGTGCCTGTTGTGAAGCCTCGCTCGTAAGCGCGCGGTGGTGGCCCACCAATGCTTTCCAGCCCCGCTGGACCGGTAGGCCAGCGGAGGTGGGTGGAGGTTAGCCCGGATTTCTCACCAGGTGTGTCACAAACGTTATAAAGGGTCGGCGTATGCGGCCACACCTATACCGTGTATGCAAACTGTGCCGCCTTCCGGAAAATCAAAGCATGCCGTTGTTCGAGACGGCGGGGCGAGCGAAGGTCCAGTCGCCGTCAGCTTGCGGATGTTGAGGTAAAGGGAGGTGTTTCTGTTTGCCATGAGGCCAGCTTTTCTGGAACGCGGGCCTCAGACAGTAAAAGGTAGTAAAACACAAGCTAAACACTTGTGTTTTTAAGTGCTGGCGGATGTTTTAAGTGCTGGCGGAGAGGGGGGGATTCGAACCCCCGGTAGAGGTTTTAGCCCCTACAACGGTTTAGCAAACCGCCGCCTTCAGCCACTCGGCCACCTCTCCGCGACGGGCTTTTCAACAGTTTACCACGTGGTCTCGCGGACTGCGATTTATCTCTCCCGGGAAAAACTGGTTAGGTTCCACGCCTTGACGTATCACGGGCCTGTCGTCTCCAATAAGCCCGCGAAAGGAGCATTGGCGATGACATTGTCGCGTATGGCGGTAGCTGCGGTGCTTCTGGGCGGGATGGCGGCGGGAGTATCAGGACCGAGCGATCGCCAGCTCACAAATCCCAAGTCGGTCACTTCAGCTGTGAATCCGAACGCAAGGCCAGTCGCCGTCGAGGACCTCTATGTGACCCGCCTGATCGAGAGTGCCGCACTCTCACCGGACGGCAGCGAGGTGGCGGTGACCACAAACTTGACCGGCCGCACCAATCTTTGGAAGGTATCGGCTGCGGGCTCCTGGCCGGTGCAGCTTCTGCATTCGGACGACCGTCAGACCGAGCCCATGTGGTCTCCCGACAGCCACTGGATCGCCTATGCGCAGGACAAAGGCGGCAACGAGCTGTGGGATATCTACGTGATCTCCCGCGAAGGTGGGTCGCCTACAAACCTGACGAACACGTCGGAGATCCGCGAGCAGCACCCGGTGTGGTCGCACGACGGCAAACTCATCGCCTGCGCCTACAAGCCGAGGCAGGCACCTTCCTACGACTTGGCGATCATTGATGTGGCAGCCCACAAGCTGCGAAAGCTGACCGAGGAAAAGGACCCGCAGCAGAACTGGGATGTGATCGCCTTCAGCCCCGACAACCGCGTTTTGTACGCCAACCGCACCAGCGTCGGTTTCGACGCGGGCGACATCTATGCCGTTGAGGTTGCGAGCGGCCGGCAAACCAACCTCACGCCGCATGAGGGCAAGCAGCTCAACCTCGGTACCGACGTTTCGCCCGACGGCGGGACCGTACTGATGACCTCCAATCAGAAGGGTGGTTATCAGAACTTGGCCCTGCTGAACGTAGCCACTAAAAAACTCGCCTGGATAACGGACACGCAGTGGGAGGTTATGGCCGGAGCATTTTCGCCGGATGGCGCGCACTTCACCTATGCGATCAATGCCGACGGGCGGAGCGAACTTTACCTGGGAGCCCGCCAAGGCAAATCAACCAGACTGAATTTGCCACCAGGTGTCAACACCACACTGACTCCGCAACAATTCTCGCCTGACGGACGCCAGATCCTGCTCGAGCATGAGGCCATGAACACTCCCAACGACCTGTGGGTGTACGACGTCGGCACGCAGCGTGCCCGGCAGCTTACGCATATGGCCGTGGCCAGCCTCACGCCGCAGACCATCCCGCCATCGGAGTTGGTGCACTACAAGACATTCGATGGGAAGATCATCACCGCTATCCTGCGCATGCCCTTCAACCTGAAGCGCGATGGCAGCAATCCCGCCATTATCTTTCCCCACGGAGGTCCCACCGGGCAGACGACCGATGCGTGGAGCCGCTGGTCGAACGCGCTGGTCACGCGTGGATACATCGTACTGATGCCCAATCCGCGCGGCTCCACCGGGTACGGGATCGATTTCCAGCGTGCCAACTACCAGGATTTGGGCGGGGGCGACCTCAAGGATGAGATGTACGGCCTGGAATGGCTCCTAAGCACCGGATATGTCGATCCGCGGAAGGTGGGCGTTTTCGGTGGCTCCTACGGGGGATTCATGACCCTGATGCTTGCCGCCAAAGAGCCCGACAAGTTCACCGCTGCCGTTGACCTGTTCGGTCCATTGGACTGGTTCACAATGCTGAAGAATTCCGATCCCCTGCTGAACCAGTACCTGCGCAGCCTGCTCGGCGACCCCGAAAAGGACCGGAAAGTGTACGAAGACGACTCTCCTATCAAGTACATCCAAAACATCCGCGCGCCTCTGCTGGTGCTCCAAGGAGACAACGACCCGCGCGTGCCCAAGGAAGAGACGGAGCAACTGGTGGACATCCTGAAGAAGCATGGCGACGTGGTGGACGTTGTCTACTATCCCGACGAGGGTCACGGATTCGACAAACTTGAGCACCAGATCGACGCCGCGCGCCGGATTGTGGCGTGGTTCGAGAAGTATCTGAGGAATGCGCATCCGGCGAGGTGACATAAGCAATAGAACAGAGATGCTGGCCGCTTTTTGTCGTTCCCCGCCCGCTCCTCGCCACAACCTCGGCGCTGCTGCCATTTGCGGCGTCCTCCCGGATTCGGGCGGATCAGCCTTGGTGTGGAAGATGGCGAGTTCCGGAGTGATGGCGTACGTCAGCCCCGCGCAACCAGAAAATCACATCCTCAGCAATGTTGGTAGCATGGTCGGCCACCCGTTCCAGGTTGCGGGCGATCAACAACACGTTCACCGCCTGCTCCATAAATTCTGGCGAATGCTTCATGTAATCCATGATGGCGGCATGGATCTCATGGTTCATATCGTCCACCAAGTCATCCCTCATTAGCACCGCTTCTGCTGCCTCCGCACGACCATCAATGAATGACTGCAAGGAACGGCGCACCATGTCGATCGCCAATTGCGCCATGCGGGGAATATCCACCGGCAAATCCGCCTGTGGCAACTCCAGCGAGTGTTGCACACGCTGCACGATGTTGACTGCCTGGTCGCCCACCCGTTCCAGATCGGCGTTGATTTTCATCACCGCGGTGATAAAGCGCAGATCGATGGCCATGGGCTGCTGCATAGCGAGCAGGTCGAGGGCAAGTTCATCGATGTCGCGTTCGATGAGGTTGATCGCCGGTTCGCCCTCCAGGACTTTGCGACACAGGGTCGCGTCCCGCCGGCCATAAGCCTCGACGGCGCGCTCGACTGCCTGCTCTGCCATGCCCCCCATGGTGAGCAGCTTCTCTTTAAGTAAATCCAATCCTTGATGGAAGCGCGTGCGCATTATCCGAACCTGCCAGTGATGTAGTCTTCCGTCCGCTTGTCGGAGGGATTAGTGAAGATCTTCTCCGTGTTATCGAACTCGATCAGTTTGCCCATAAGGAAAAACCCCGTGTACTCGGCCACCCGCGCGGCCTGCTGCATGTTATGGGTTACGATGACGATCGTGTACTGCTCCTTGAGTTGAAAGATAAGCTCCTCGATCTTGCTGGTGGAGATAGGGTCGAGCGCGGATGCGGGCTCGTCCATCAGCATAACTTCCGGCTCGACCGCCAGCGCGCGTGCGATGCAGAGCCGCTGTTGCTGTCCTCCGGAAAGACTTGCGCCCGACTTCTTCCACAGGACATCTTTCACCTCATCCCACAACGCTGCCATTCGCAGCGAACGTTCCACCGCGTCGTCCAGCACGCCCCGGTTGTGCAAGCCGTTCAGCTTCAGCCCGGCGGCCACGTTGTCGTAGATGGACATGCTGGGAAACGGGTTCGGCTTCTGGAAGACCATGCCCACACGCCGCCGCACCTCTACCGCCGAAGTCCCATTGCCGTAGACCTCCATGGAGCCAATGCGCACCCGGCCTTCCAGTCGGGCATCGCGAACCGTCTCGTGCATGCGGTTCAGGCAGCGAATGAACGTGGACTTCCCGCAGCCCGACGGGCCGATGATGGCGGTCGCGTGATTGGCGGGAATCTGCATGGTGATCTCGTAGATTGCCTGGGTATGGCCGAACCACGCGCTCAGCTTTTCGATCTGGATCGCCACGCCCATGACTAGCTCGCCCCTTGGAATGCGCCGCGGCGAGCGACCAACCGCACCATGCCGACCGTCCCCACGATTAAGGCAATGAGCACCAATGCGCCCGCCCAAGCGAGCCGGTGCCACTCGTCATACGGAGAGATGGCATAGGCGAAGATCTGCAGCGGCAACGCCGCGGTCGGCTGGTTGGGATTGAGGTTCCAGAACTGGTTGCCAAAGGCGGTGAACAACAGTGGCGCAGTTTCACCCGCGACGCGGGCGAACGCCAGCATGATGGCAGTGATCACTCCGGCAGTTGCCGTACGTAATGTCACGGAGATCGTGGCGCGCCACCGTGAGACGCCGAGTCCCAGCGCCGCTTCACGCACTGAGATCGGCACCATCAGCAGAACTTCTTCGGTTGCGCGGGTAATCGTGGGAATCATCATAATTCCCAGCGCAATGCCACCTGAAAGCGCCGAGAAATGCTTTTGCGTGAGCACCACCAGGCCGTACGCCACAATGCCGATCACGATAGAAGGCACGCCGTTGAGCACGTCCGAGGTGAAACGCAGCAGGGAAGCCGACCAGCCGCGCCCATACTCGGCAAGATAGATTCCAGCACCTATCCCCAATGGCACTCCGATGGAGCTGGCAATCCCGAGAATGAGACCTGATCCCACCACTGCGTTGACGACTCCGCCACCCTTTTCACCGACCGGTGCAGGCAGATGGGTGAAGAACGCGAGATTCAGCGAGCCCGCGCCACGCAGCACCAAGTAGGTGAAGACGGCCAGCAGCGGAAGGACGACCAAAAGCATCATTAAAACAGCGAGGGCCGTGGCGACCCGGTCCGCGATAAGACGCCGCCAGGCGACTACACGTGCGCGGAATGAAGTGCGGTCAGGCACGTGCCCTCGCAGGCAGGCCGCGCGTGACAGACCATACCAGCAGCCTCGCCAATATGTTCACCACCATAGTGACCAGAAACAGCCCGAGGCCGATCTCGATGAGGGCGCTGAGGTACAAATCGCCCGTGGCCTCGCTGAATTCATTGGCGATCACACTGGCCATGGTGTAGCCCGGCGCGAACAGCGATCGAGCGATCTGCGGTGTGTTGCCGATGACCATGGTAACGGCCATGGTCTCGCCCAGAGCGCGGCCCAATCCGAGAATGATGGCACCCACGATGCCGGTGCGGGCGTTGCGCAGAACACCGACCCGAATCATCTCCCAACGGGTTGCCCCCAGCGCCAGCACCGCTTCCCGTTGCGTCTGCGGAACGGCAGTGAGCACCTCACGCGTGATGGAAGCGATGATGGGCACGATCATGATGGCGAGGATCACGCCCGCGGCGAGCATGCCGATGCCGAATGGCGGCCCCTCGAACAGGGTGGTCCAGCCGAGATACTTTGCCAGCCAGGGCTGCACATACGTGCGCAGCAGCGGCGCCAAAACGAAAATCGCCCACAGGCCATACACCACGCTGGGAATGGCTGCCAACAGCTCAGTCATGAATGACAGCGGTCCCCGCAACGGCTTGGGACACATCTCGGTAGTGAATACGGCTACGCCGATGGAGAGTGGAACGGCGATCAGTAGCGCCAGCAGCGATGACACGACGGTACCGTAGATAAACGCTAGCGCGCCGAAATCTCCGGTTACCGGGTCCCAGTTCCTGCCGGTGAAGAAATGCCATCCGAAGGCGTGCAGTGAGAGCCGGGAGTGCAGGGCCAGTTCCGCGACGATCACGCTCACAATGACCAGCAGCGAAACACCACAGGCCAACATCGCAGCCCCAAAGACGCGGTCAGCGATAGGGCTGGCCTTCCCCGGGATCACCGGGATCGTGCGGGCGGCAGGAACGAAGGCGTTTCTCTCGGACCGGGGCTTCGGCACAATCCGAGAGGCCTCGACGAAGTTGTGCATCTTAAGCACAGGCTAGCAGGCGATTGTTACAACACGGTTAAAAACGGAAACCCGGCGCTGGCTGGTTGACCAAGCGCCGGGATGCACGGGTGTTGCAAGCTTTTCTCATGGCAGGTAATACCGGAATGAAGTGAAGACCATGTTTTCGATAGCGTGCGGGTTGCCCGTCGTGTTTGCCCATGTGTTCTTGACTAAGTAGGAGTATTGCGGACCGAACTGTATCCTACCCTTAGGCCCGGCGTAAGGCTTGTACCAGAAGCCAAAGGTGCCCTCGATCAGGTTACGGGTGTCAGGGCAACCGCTCGTGGCTGGCGAGAAGCCCGTGCCGCCAGTCGTTGGAACCGTCGGAACCGGTTCCACCAGGCAATTGGTGTTGGCCCCGGTAGTACGGCCGAAGCCCACTTGTGCGCCAGTCGCGTTCAGGTAGATCGTGCGTGCCGCATATTCGCCACCGGCGTTGCTGTAAATGTCCCAATGCTTTGAATGCCACTCCAGCGTGCCCAGCGCCTGATAGCTGTGAATCATGGCCAGAGTTCCGTCTGGGTGTGCCGTTACATCCGGCAAAGTGGAGGTGCCGTAGCGACCAACGCCATCACCGCCCAGGAAGTGGATGCCGACATCGAGGTGCTTCTGCAAGCCCGACCAGCGGGCATTGGCCCCGACCCCGCCGCCTGTGCGCGCGTCATTGAACGCTCCAACGCTGGACGCTGGGGTGGCGGTCGCATTGGGATAGACGCGGTCCCGGAAATTGCTAATGATCCCGAACACCTCATAGTGTCCGAAACCGGGCTCGAATGCCGCCTTCACGATGAAATCCGGCGTGTAGTTGAATGAGTAGTTTGCGCCTGAGTTATAGAGCCCTCCGCCCGTCCCCCCGGAGCCGACAACGAAGTTGGCCGGGAACCCGCCGCCTCCAAGGTTCAAGGTTTGAGCATTTTCGACCGAGAAGCCGAGCCAGACCTTGTCGTGGAAGTTCTTGGTCACGCGAAAGCCGAACTGCCGCGCCCAACTGAAGCCGACCTGGTACTGGGCGTCGATGGTCATCGGCAATGCTTCGCTGCGAGGATCGAGGCCTTTCTTGGTTTCCGTCACCAGACTCCACATCTGGCCCCCCGTAAAAGTCCATCCGCTGTTGAGCGCCGCCTGGCCCCAGAGCTGGCGTTGGCGATTGGCGTAGCTGTTGCTCTGGTTGTTGTTCGAAGTCAATCCAGCCGAGAGCCAGTCCATTTCCCAATAGCCGCTGAGCTTGGCGCTCTTGATCTTGCCTTCGGCCAGCAGGCTGACGCGCGACTGCCGCCCCGACCCGAACCATTCCGTCAGGTGGGAGGCATCGGCGCCAGCGAAGGGGATGGAGTTGAACGGGGTATTTACGTCGGATGCGGTGGCGTGCTGCCGCCATACCGATTCCGCCGCCAGGAAGCCGCCAGGGGTGATGCTCACACCTTTGTAATGGAGCGCCAGCGGACTTTCCACCATCTCATTCACGCGCTTCTGCTCTTCCTGGACAGATAGGGCGATGTTCGTGGCATTCATCTTCAGGTCGGAAACATCGGACTTGAGCGCGTTGAGTTCAGCCGCAGGGGGAGGATCCGCATTCGCGGCTGCCTGAGTGGCAGTCGCCTGGAAGGTGGCCATCTGCTGCTGCAAGTGCTCGATAGCCGAGTCGCGGCTCTGCAACTGCTGGGTGAGCGCCTGGATCCGCTGTTGTTGTGCATCCAAGCGGTCGCGCAATTCTTTCACTTCGTCGGCGAGCACCCCTGCTGGTTGGCTGGAGGCCGCCGCTGCGTTGCGCCGTTTCGAGGCGGGAGAGCTTGCGGCCGGATTGGATTGTGCCAGCAGGCTTCCGGCCATCAACAGAACTACTGGGAGACGAGTCGTTTTCATTTGCATTCTCCTATTTGGATAGTCCTGCGCCTGCCAGCGCATGGGGTGGCGTGCAAGCGTTAGGGTCCCAATGTTTTGGGAAGGGGCAAGGCTTCAGCGGGGTCCCCGGCGCGCCCGGTTTTTATTGCCCTCAGCGGCCAAAAGCCGGGTTCACGAGGCTGCTCTAACCGCACGCCTGAAGGCGTGCCCTTTCACAAAAACAACCTTTGGGTTACACGTATTTTTGAAACCGCTTTAAAAGCGAATCTCCTTGATGCTGGCCCGCACCTTCTCCTTCACACTCTGGGGGAGTGGAGCATAATCGAGCTGCGCGGCCATGCTCTCGCCCTGGTCCAGCATCCACGTGAGCAAGTCCATCATCACCTTGCCTTTGGATCTGTCAGCGAATTGTGCGGGCACCAGCAGCCAGGTGAAGCTGGCGATCGGGTACGCATCCCTGGCCGGTGGGTTGGTGATCGAGACGCGAAAGTCCGCAGGCATGTCCTTTACCGCCGCTGCTGCTGCGGTCGTGCTTTCCAGGCTGGCTTTGACCCAATTGCCGGCGGAGTTACGCACCGCGCCGTAAGGGATCTTGCTCTGGATCGCGTAGATCAACTCGACATAACCAAACGCGCCTTCGGTCTGCCGGATCATGCCGGCCACACCCTCATTGCCCTTGCCGCCTAATCCGCGCGGCCATTTCACCGACGTGCCCTTGCCTACTTTCTCTTTCCACTCGGCGCTGACTTTCGACAGGTAATCGGTGAAGATGTAGGTGGTTCCGCTGCCGTCGGAGCGGTGGACGACCACGATATCCCGGTCCGGCAGCTTCGCCCCGGGATTGTCGGCGGCAATCGCTTTGTCGCTCCACTTGGAGATATTTCCCAGGAAAATGCCGGCTATTGTTTCCGGGCTGAAGCGGAGTTCGCCAGATACTCCCGGTACGTTATAAGCGGGCACGACAGCGCCGAGGACCGCGGGAATGTGCAGGATCTTGAACTTGGCTTCGGCGAGTTGCTGATCGCTCATCGGACCATCACTGGCGCCGAAGTCCACCGTGCCCGCGATCACCTGCCGGATGCCGCCGCCGCTGCCGATGGATTGATAATTGATCTGAACGTCAGGATGGAGCTTGTGGTACTCGCTGAACCACTTCGAGTAAATCGGGTACGGAAACGTGGCCCCCGCCCCATTCAAAGTTTGTGCGCCAGCGCTGGTGATCAGCGCGAGACAGAAGAGTAAACAACTAAGCCACCGATTCAATCAGACCTCCGTCGAGTTCCTTATCAGTTGATTTGACCGCTGATTCTTTCTGGCGTAGCCACTCAATGAACATCTGCTCCGTCGATTTGCTGTTCGCGTGCAAGAGGTGATGCACGCTTTTGCCGCTGACCAGTTGACAAACCTCTTGCGCCAGGTTCCTTGCATGATCGCCGGCGCGTTCCAGCGCTTGCGCCATAGAAAGGACCTGTACGCCCTCCAGACCGGCCACCCCTTCGGGGTCCTCTACGTAGCGGATGAACAGGAGGTTGCGCCAGCGGTCGATCTCCCCATCTGCTCGTATTACGGCCAAAGCACGATCGAGATCACGCGCCGAGAAGGCCTCAAAGATGTCCGCCAGCATCTTCTCCAGGACGGCGGCCATGTGGATGAGATCTTTCAGGTCCTCCGTGCCCACGCGTGGGCCGACAGCCTGCGCCCGCCCAGCCACGCTGCAGATCAAGTCACCGATACGCTCCAGGTCGAGCGCGAATTTCAAACAAGCCAGCAGCTCCCGTGTCTCCTCCCACTGGAGCTGACTGACAGCAGAAGTGACCCGCTCGCTGATTTCATACCTCAGCAGGTCCAGTTCCTTTTCGCAGTCTTTCACGGCGATGAAGTGCGTACTGGAGCCCTGGGCCAGGCCGTCCGCCGCGTGCGCTACCGCCGCTCTGGCGATCTGGCACGCTTTTAGCGTCAGCGCGACGATCAGGGCTTGTTGTGGTCTAGAACTTACACACGGCTCAATCGCATATGCAGCCATAACTCACCTCAGCTCAGCTTCACGCGTTATCATCAGGAGGCATTCGGCCAACAACATTCGTCTCCACATCAGCAGATATCTCAATACGCGAGCCTTGATGCCTTTCATTCATCATCTCCTGATAGATTAGTAGCTTGGCTGTGTTACAGGACCGTTACAGAGAAATGAATTTGCTATGAAACGC
>DASQXC010000023.1:0-10205 GCA_035639935.1 Terriglobales bacterium | reverse complement strand
GCGGGTACGGGTGTGCCGTTAATTCACTCCCTGCTGGATGAAACAGCCGGGCTGGGGGATAATCGCTGGGGGATAATCGAGCGATATGCTGCCTTTCAGGAAGCCGCTGCTAACGGCGTTCGCGCTTGCAGCCGCGATGTTAGTTTCACTGCGGGTGGTGGCCAACGACGAAAAGGGCTTCGTTATGCCCAAGCCCGCTGAGGCGAAGACCTATCCCGCTCATGACCGCAACGAGAAGGAGCAGGTCACGGTCGCGGCCGATCCCTATGAGTTCCCTGATAAGGCTCGGCGAGTCTTTCGCATCAACTACAAGGAGCAAGGTTTGCTTCCCCTGCTGCTGGTCATTACTAACGAGGGCGCTCAGCCGATCGCATTGACCGGCTTGCAGGTGGAACTGGTCACGCGAAAGCGGGTGAAGCTTGAGCCTGCCAGCGAGGAGGACATCTACCGCCGCATTGCGCGGCAGCCGGTACGCGGCGACCAGCCCTCGGGCAATCCCTTGCCCTTCCCGCGCAAGGTGCGGCGCAGCCTTAAGAAGGAACAGCAGCAGGAAGTGCAAGACTCTCGTTTTGCTGCGAAAGCCGTGGAGCCGCATGCGACCCAGGCCGGCTTCGTGTTCTTCGATGTCGAGGGCGTCGAGGAACCGCTGGCGGGAGCCCACCTTTACGTCAGCGGCGTGCGCAACAGCCAGGGTCAGGAGTTGATCTTCTTCGATATTCCTCTCGAAAAGTACCTGGAGAATGCGGTAGTGAAATAGGGGCCGCCCTTATTCGCCGAATATCCGAGGGACAAAGCCGGAGTAAGCAGCATCGCGCTCAATTCGAGCTGTTCTCCGCGCAACCCCATCGCGCAGAATACGCGGACTATAATCCGATCAATGGCTACGACCTCGGAAACCGCGGTGGGCGCGCGCGCCAAGTACGAGCCTGTGATCGGGCTCGAGGTCCACGTCCAACTGCTGACCAAGACGAAGATCTTCTGCTCGTGTTCTGCCGCTTTCGGGGCACCGCCCAACACGAACGTCTGCCCAGTGTGCCTCGGGCTTCCAGGCTCGCTGCCGGTGTTAAATCGCGAGGCCGTGGAGTTCGCGCTGCGCGCTGCCATGGCACTGAACTGTGAGATCCGCGAGACCTCGATCTTCGCGCGCAAGAACTACTTCTATCCCGACCTTCCCAAGGGCTACCAGATCTCGCAGTACGACAAACCGGTGGCCGAGCACGGCTGGATTGAGATCGAGGCGAACGGCACGGCCAAGCGGATAGGCATCACCCGCCTGCACCTGGAGGAGGACGCGGGCAAGAGCCTGCACGAGGGCTTCCCCGACTCCGCTGAAAGGACTTATCTCGACCTGAACCGCTGCGGGGTACCGCTGATCGAGATTGTCAGCGAACCCGAGATCGCTTCGCCCGATGAAGCCCACGAGTACCTGACGCGGTTGAAAGAGATCATCCTGTTTACCGGAGTCAGCGACTGCAACATGGAGGAGGGCTCGCTCCGCTGTGATGCTAACGTCAGTGTGCGTCTGCGGGGGCAGAAGGAATTCGGCAGCAAGGCCGAGGTCAAGAACGTCAACTCTTTCCGCTTTATCCGGCAGGCGCTGGGGTACGAGATCGAGCGGCAGATTGGTATTTTGGAGTCCGGCGGCACCATCGAGCAGGAGACGCGCCTCTACAATGCCGCCGAGGGCAAGACCTACGGCATGCGCAGCAAGGAACACGCCCACGATTACCGCTATTTCCCCGAGCCCGACCTGCTGCCGCTGGTAGTCGATGCGGAATGGCAGGCGAAGATCCGCCGCAAGTTGCCGGAACTTCCTGAAGCCATGCGGAAGCGCTTGGTGGAACAGTATGGCATCACTGACTATGACGCGCACGTCCTGACCTCAACCCGTTCGCTGGCGGAACAGTTTGAGCTTGCGGCCAAGGCGGCCAAGAACCCAAAGCGCGTCGCCAACCTGGTGCAGAGCGAGCTCATGGGGCGGCTTAAGGCCAAGGGCCTGGATCTTGAACAGTCGCCCATCTCGATGAAGGGCGTAGCCATTTCCGCGGACCTGGTGGAATCCGGCGCCATCACGGGCAAACAGCTCAAGGAACTCTACGACTTCTGCTTCGAGCGCGAGCAGGACTTCTTAACCGTATACGAACAGGAAAAGCCGCAGCAGATCTCCGACACGGGCGCGATCGAGAAGGCCATCGACGAAGTTTTGGTCGAGAACCCGAAGCAGCTTGAGCAATACCGTGGCGGCAAGGCCACGCTGAAAGGCTTCTTCATCGGGCAAGTGATGAAGAAAACCAAAGGCCAAGCTAACCCTGCGCTTGTTAACGCGCTGATGGACAAGAAGCTGTCAAGTTAAGAAAGCCGCGGACAGACAGGGATCGAATCCGATCTGTATATTGGCGTTGATCCGTGGCTACTCGGTCCCTGCGGCGCTGTCAAAGAGCTTGCGCAGCGAGTCGGGGCCGACATGGTAGAGCTGATAACCGGGATTGCCACCGGTCCAGGCGCGAAACAGGAGATTGCCGTGGCCGGTGCCCTCCGCGTCCACAGCGTCGATAAGTTCAAGGCGAGGCGCGGTGTCCAGATGTGCGCTGTCCGTCACTGAGCTGAACAATTTGCGCATCTGCCCATAAATATCCGACTGCCCAACGAGGGTAACGTAAAAGAAGAAATCCCCCCGTGCCGGCTGTGCCGAGTGTATTCGCGTACGCGTTGGCGACACAACTGGCGGAACACGCGCGCTGAATACCACCTCGGGGTTGTTATCGTAGTGGAGGTCGAAAACACGGATAGCGACTTGGTCGAAACTGGTTGCCGGTGCGAACCGCAAGGCGGGCAAGCCTTTGGCATAGCGCCCGATCTCGGCGGTCGCCATTGCTGAAATCGCCTTGGTCAACTTCTGCTGCTCGTCAGGCGCCCACGCGTATGTGTAAGGACGCGGTTCAGGGCCGTCGGCATCGGAGATAGCGGTCAGCACTTCTGCCACTCTGAATGCAGCGGCAGGTTGCGAACTTGACGTGTCAGGCCTGCCGGAGTGCTCATCCTGCACCCCTGGTGATGGCGCTTTGGGCTTCCCGCGCCGCAGCACCGGCCGATTGGGATCATCGGACGGAGGAGTCGGGGACGTAGTCGCGGTGGAGTGAGCTTCCTGTGCCGGGGCCGACGGGGGGCTTTTGTGCAGCACCGGGCGGTCATCGTCCTCAGCGCCACCCGGCTTAAACGCTGGCAGAGCCTTCTCCGACTGCGGCTGCCACTCGCCGAACGCGACCCAACCTCCCTGTATTTGGCGGGCCTCGCTCACGGTGAAAAAGCCGGCCGGCTTGCCGCTGCGCTCGGCTTCATACACGTTGCCGGGGTCCAGCGCCAGCGGCCGCGGATCGGCTCGGTAGATGGAGGCGTCCCAGAAACGTCCGTCCACCAGGATCGCAAGCGGAATAAGGCGCGGCTTCGATTTTCCATCGGCCGGCAGTTCGACCAACGCCAAGGCGCGCGGCCCTTTCTCCTTGTGGCGCGATTGCGCGACCGCGACGCTCGCGACCAGGGCCACAACTGCGACGATGGCGAATCCCGGCCGTTTGCGGTAAAAATGATCACTCATGGAGATCAAAGAAAAAGCTCCTGAATTCACTCTGCTCGATGAGAACGGCCAGAGCGTCTCCTTAAAAGATTATCGCGGAAAGACCGTCGTGGTGTACTTCTTCCCCAAGGCCAACACGCCGGGTTGAAGTGTCGAGGCGTGCGAGTTCCGCGACGCATACAGCAAGATCCAGAAAGCCGGGGCGGTGGTGCTGGGCATCTCCCCCGATTCGCCCAAGACGCAGAGCAGCTTTAAGAAAAAATACGACCTGCCGTTCACCCTGCTCTCCGACCCCGACAAGAAAGTGGCCAAAGCCTTCGACGTGCTCAAAGAGAAAAACATGTATGGCAAGAAGGTGCTGGGCATCGAGCGCACCACCTTCCTAATTGATCCTGAAGGCCGCGTCGCGCACGTCTTCCCAAAGGTCAAGACGGAGGGCCACGCGGAAGAAGTACTGGCTGAGTTGAAGAAGTAGATGGCCAACCGCGCCAAGCTGTCGCATTACGATCGTAGCGGCCAAGCTCGAATGGCTGATGTTTCCGCCAAACCTCCAACACGGCGGGAGGCTGAGGCTTCGGCCTTCGTTGTGCTCTCTGACAGTGTGCTCAAGGCCTTGCCGCGCAATCCGAAGGGGGACCCGCTGGAGATCGCACGTTTTGCCGGAATTGCGGCCGCCAAGCGTACCGCCGAACTGATCCCGATGTGCCATACGGTTCCCCTTAGTCACATTGATGTGCATGCCAAGCTATGCCAGAATGGCGTGGCAATTACTGCCCGCGTCGCAACGACTTCCGTCACGGGGGTGGAGATGGAAGCACTCGTGGCTGCCACTGTCGCGGCCCTTACCGTTTACGATATGTGCAAGGCGCTCGACAAAGGAATCGAGATCCGCGAGGTGGTGCTGGAACGCAAGAGCGGCGGCAAGAGCGGCGATTATTTGCGGCGGAGGAAATGAAGTCGTTGGCCGGGAAAATCAAACTCCTGCTGGTGGATGACAATCCGATGGTGCTCGACCTGCTCCGCCAGGCGCTGGAGCCATTGGCAATACTGACTGTTGTCAGCGACAGCGCCGATGCGCTGCTCAAGGCCATTGACGACCCTCCTGACCTGCTGATCGCCGACTACAGCATGCCGGGGATGGACGGGAAACAACTTTTGGAGAAGCTGAACAGCCGCTCCACCACCGCACGCATTCGCGTCATCCTCGCCGCCAGCAGCAGCGACATCACTGAAAAACTCAAGCCGCTGGAGGACCGCGTCGAAGATTTTCTGGAGAAGCCGTTCTTCATCAAGGAAGCCACCGCCCGCCTGAAGAAAGTAATTGACAAGATCGCGCTGGAGAAGATGGCGCGCGAAGCCGCCGGCGACGGCCGATTACGCGGCAGCCTGGCGCAGATGAACGTTGTGGACCTGCTGCAGTCGCTCCAGATGGGCCATAAGACCTGCGCCCTCACCCTCACCCGCAATGGCGAAAGCTGTAGCCTCTTCTTCTCCAACGGCCAGATCAATCACGCGCTCTACGGCAACCTGAGCGGCGACAGCGCCGTGTACAAGGTGCTGCGGTGGCCTGACGGCAGCTTCCTGATCGACTTCACCCAACACAGCCCCGAACAGAGCACCACGCGCTCTACGCAGGGCCTGTTGATGGAAGGCCTGCGGCTGCTCGATGAGGCCAATCACGCAGTCGAACAGGACGTGCTGGAAAGTTGACGCGCCGCGGTGAGAAACGGCTCGAGATAACCGCCGCCGTGCTTACCGTCAGCGACTCGTCGGCGCGCGGGACCCGCATTGACGCTTCTGGGCCGGCCGTCAAAGCATTACTGGAACGCAATAACTTCCGCGTGATTGCAACTGCAATCATGGCGGATGAACAGCCGGCTATCGAGAAGGCTATTCTGGAGATGGCGTCCCAAGCACAACTGGTCGTGACCACCGGCGGCACCGGGATTGCCGAGCGCGATGTCACTCCCGAAGCCACTCGCGCCGTGTGCAGCCGGATGGTGGACGGAGTGGCAGAGCGCATGCGTGCTGTGGGCTCGCAGACCACTCCCCTGGCGGCGTTAAGCCGTGCGGTGTGCGGGGTCTGCGGGCGTGCGCTGGTGCTGAATCTTCCCGGCAGCCCGCAAGCCGCAACCGAGTCGTTGAGCGCGGTGTTGGACCTGCTGCCGCACGCGTTGGGTTTGCTGGCCGGCGATACCTCCCATTCCGATGATTGATCCTGCACCGAACTTAATGCTTACTCGCGTAGAATGTTCTTGCCCGCGTGGATTTCCTGAAGCATATTCTGTCGCGCTACACCGTCTTTGTCTGGGGATTGCTGAAGCCGCTGGGCATCTGGGGCGCCTTCGGGATCGCTGCGGTTGATGCAGCTTTCCTGGGCTTGCCTCTGGATCCCGTGATTGCCAGCTATGTTTACAGCGACCGTCCCCGTTTTTTGCTCTACGTGATGATGGCCTCGGTTGGTTCGGCCGTCGGCAGCTTGGTCATCTACGCCATCGGCTATGAGGGAGGTGAACTGTTGCTGCGCAAGCGGCTATCCGGACAACGCTTCGACAAGATTCGCAGCTCCTTCGAGAAGCGCGAGTTCTGGGCGCTGATGGTGCCTTCCATGCTGCCGCCACCAGCGCCGTTCAAGCTCTTCGTGCTCTCGGCCGGGGTCTTCGAGATGCACTTCACGCACTTCCTGCTGGCGATTTTCTGCGGGCGGATGGTGCGCTTTCTCGTGCTCTCGGTGCTTACGCTGGCATTCGGACCGCACATCATGAGCTTCGCCGGAGTGCTTCACAGGCACATGGCGGTTACCGTGGGCAGCGCCTTCGCCTTGATCCTAGCCATATACGTGATTTATCGACTGTGGCGTGAGCCCGTCATTGAGCTCGAGCACGAACTGGAAAAGCAGGGATAGCCAGCAAGAGACGACAGGTTTGCCTTCCCGAGGGCGGGGGGGACCGTCCGCACGTGGCTCATTCACGGGTGTTAGAGCCGAACCAGGATCTCCCCGCCACAATGAATCGCGCGAACATCCCTTATCGCAACCCCACCAGCCCCCGCACCGAATTGATGAGCTTGACTGAACCGTAACCGATCCCATCCTTGAACACGGTCTCGACCTTCTCAATGTCAGCGATGTTGGCCGAAGGATCACCGTGGATCACGACCAGGTCCGCCTGCTTGCCGGCAGCGATGCTGCCGATGTGGTCAGCTTCGCCTAGAAATGCCGCGCCGTTGAGTGTGGCGATGCGTATGGCTTCCGCCGGCGTGAAGCCGGCCTCAACCAGCAGCTCGACTTCGCGCTGGTCCCCGAAGCCTGCCAGCACGCCTCCGATGCCGGTGGGGTCCTCTCCGGCGAGCAGCAGGCCGCCGGCCCGTACGAACGCCTGCTCGAACTGCATCTCTTTCTTCAGAAGCACAGGCCAGGGCGAGGTCTCAGTCTCATAGCGCTGGCGCAAGTAAGCGGGATCGGTGAGCCGTATTTTGGCCGCCAGGAAAGTGACGCGCGCATCCGGCGAGAGCGCCTCCAGCATGCGCTGCTGCAGCGAGGGACGATCAGGCAAAAACATCTCGAACACCGGCAGGGTGGAAGTCACGGCCACGTGATGCGCCACCAGTTCGCTGATGGTCTGCCGCACCTCGGGACCGCTGATATCGATCCTCTCGGCCAATTGCTTCAGTGCGGGACCCGTAGGCGGACAGGCGTCCGGCTTCTTGCCGGGAACAAAGTCGGTATCCACAAGCAGGCCATGCTCCAGGTCGTCGATGCCCAGCGCCGCCGCCTCACGGAACGTGACCGCGCACAGATGTCCTGTGACCTTGATGTTGCGTTTATGGGCTTCCGCAATCGCCGCGCCCAGCTCCGAGCGCGTGATGTTCATGTATGCCTTGTAGGAGGTCACGCCCTGCTCGGCCCAGAATGCCACCGTCCTGCGCGCGTCCTCGGGGCTGGTCAGGGCGTGCAGTTGTAGCACGGGTGAGCCTTCGCCTTCGAGATAGGGGCCGGTGACGTGGATTTTTGGCCCCGGCGCCTTGCCAGCGTCGATCTGCTTCTTGATTTCAAGGTCGGTGTACGTCTCAAGGGAACCCGTGGTACGGATCGTGGTCACACCACCGGCAAGGTAGAGCCGCGGGAAGCTGAATCCCATTTCCGCAAACCAGCCGCCCCCGGTGGGATAGAAAAGGTGATCGTGCATGCCGACTAGGCCGGGAATCACGGTGTAGCCGTGCAGGTCGAGCACCTTGGCGTCGCGCGGGAGGCTGCTTCTTGCCGCATCGCCGACTGATTGAATACGGCCATTGGCAACGATGACCGTCTGGTCGTCTCTGACTGGCGCACCTGTCCCGTCGATCACGCGCACGTGCGTCAGGGCGACTATCGGGGCGTCCACCGTGACGAATGCCTTGACGTCGGGAGAGAGCGTCGTCTGGGCCAAAAGAAGGGGGGAAAACAGTAGGAGAAGAATCAGTTTGCGCACGAAACCACCTCTTGTGAGCGGGGCAGAGTAGCACGCCATGGCACTCGGTAGTCAGATCTTTGTCCGTCGCGAAGGCATCTCCCCCTGCGCGCGTGCCGGCGAGACGGCGGCGCTACAAACAAGCTAGAATCGAAGCAGACTCAGTCCGCCACAATGGATCGCGCGCACATCCGCAATTTCGCCATCATCGCTCATATAGACCATGGCAAGAGCACGCTGGCCGACCGGCTTCTTGAACTCACGGGAGCGCTCTCGGCACGCGAGATGCAGGAGCAGGTGCTCGATGCCATGGACCTGGAGCGCGAGCGCGGCATCACCATTAAGGCCCACGCCGTGCGGATGAAATACGTTGCACGCGATGGCCAGGAATATCAGCTCAACCTGATCGATACTCCTGGGCACGTCGATTTTTCCTACGAGGTTTCGCGCTCCCTGGCTTCGTGCGAGGGCGCGATCCTGCTGGTGGACGCTTCCCAGGGCGTCGAGGCGCAAACGCTGGCCAACGCTTATCTAGCGATCAATCACGGCCTCGAGATCATCCCCGTCATCAACAAAATTGATCTGGCCAGCGCCGATGTGGAACGCACCAAAGAAATGATTGAGAGCGCCGTCGGTCTGGATGCCTCCAATGCCCTGCTGGTGAGCGCCAAGACCGGCCAAGGCGTCCCCGAGGTGCTGGAGCGGATCGTCGCGCAGGTCCCGCCGCCGAAAGGTTTCCCAGAAGCCCACCTGCAAGCGCTGATTTTCGACTCCTGGTTCGACCCCTATCGCGGCGTTATCGTGCTGGCGCGCGTTTTCCAGGGCACCTTGCGGCGCGGCCAGAAAATCCGACTGTGGTCAAACGGCCAGGTTTTCGAAGTAGAGACCCTGGGGGTGCTCACTCCCAAACCCGTAGAGGTGGAGAACCTGAGTGCGGGCGAGGTCGGGTTCCTGATTGCCAATATCAAAAACGTGGCCGATACCAAGATCGGCGACACCATCACCGATGACGATCGCCCGGCCATCGAGCCCTTGTCCGGCTTCGAGGAAGTCAAGCCTATGGTCTTCGCCGGGCTTTACACCGTGGACGCACACGAGCACACGCAATTGCGCGAGGCGCTGGAGAAGCTCCGCCTCAACGATTCTTCGTTCTTTTTCGAGCCGGAAAGCTCGGCTGCCCTAGGCTTCGGCTTCCGCTGCGGATTTCTGGGGCTCCTGCACATGGAGATCATCCAGGAGCGGCTTGAGCGCGAGTTCAACCTCGACCTGATCACTACTGCGCCCGGCGTACGCTATCGCATTACTCGCACCGACGGCCACGTGGTCGAGATTGATAATCCATCGAAATGGCTGCCTCAGACCGAGATTGCCAAGGTTCACGAGCCGGTAATCGTCGCCACAATCCTCACCAATGAGGAATACGTGGGCGGCATCCTGAAGCTGGTAGAAGAGAAACGCGGAAAGCAGAAGGCATTCGAGTACGTGAGCTCATCGCGCGTCATGCTGACTTACGAGTTGCCGCTGAACGAGATTGTGCTCGATTTCTATGACCGGCTGAAGTCGGTGTCGCGCGGCTACGCCTCCCTCGATTACCACCTCGCAGGCTGGTGGGAATCACCCATGGTAAAGCTCGACATCCTGGTAGCCGGCGAACCAGTGGACGCGCTCTCGCTTATTGTTCATCGCGAGGCCGCTTACGAACGCGGACGCGCGCTGGCGGCCAAAATGAAAGAATTGATCCCGCGTCAGATGTTCGAGGTGGCCATCCAAGCTGCCATCGGCGGCAAGGTAATCGCGCGCGAGACAGTGCCGCCGATGCGCAAGAACGTCCTTGCCAAGTGTTACGGCGGCGACATTACCCGAAAACGCAAGCTGCTGGAGAAGCAAAAAGAAGGCAAACGGCGGATGAAGCGCATTGGCCGCGTCGATATCCCTCAGGAAGCCTTCCTGGCCGTTCTGAAAGTCGGGGAGCAATGAACGCCGCAAGTCGCGACGGCGACTGTGCGGGATTGGATACCTTTGGATAGCCATAGGCATCCGCACGTCCCAGGATGTGCAAAAAGTCTTCACCCGACATGCCGCTGCCAGCAGCCAAAGGCACGATGCGCGCTGCCAGCTAATCGCTTTATCCGCACAGACTTACCCCTACAGCAGAGGTCGGCAAAATGTACGACGGCGGAATT